>JBDTQW010000001.1:0-85755 GCA_039931975.1 Chloroflexota bacterium
TGTCGATCGCGTACGACATGCCGACCCTGTACGGCTACGACACCGACGACCCCGAAGCTGAGGGCGAGTTCGGCACGTGTGGCGTAGCCGTGTCCAGCCTGGCCGACATGGAGGTCCTGCTCGACGGCCTGCCGCTCGATCGGATCTCGACCTCGATGACCATCAATTCGCCGGCCGCGCCGATCTGGGCCATGTACATCGCCGCCGCCGAGAAGCGGGGCGTTCCCAGGGCGGCCCTCGAGGGCACCCTCCAGAACGACATCCTCAAGGAGTTCGTGGCCCAGAAGGAATTCCTCTTTCCGCCCGGCCCTTCGCTCCGCCTGGTGACTGATACGATCGAGTTCGGGACCCGCGAGACACCCCGTTGGAACACCATCTCGATCAGTGGTTACCACATCCGCGAGGCCGGCTCGACGGCCGTCCAGGAGCTCGCCTTCACCATCGCCGACGGGATGGCCTATACCGAGGCGGCCATCGCCCGTGGCCTGCGGGTGGACGACTTCGGGCCGCGACTGAGCTTCTTCTTCAACAGCCACAACGACTTCTTCGAGGAGATCGCCAAGTTCCGTGCGGCCCGCCGAGTCTGGTGGAGGCTCATGACCGAGCGCTATC
The DNA here is from genome assembly GCA_039931975.1 of Chloroflexota bacterium. Taxonomy (GTDB): domain Bacteria; phylum Chloroflexota; class Limnocylindria; order Limnocylindrales; family CSP1-4; genus Chersky-267. Next base: position 613 of record JBDTQW010000001.1, read on the forward strand.
ACGCCGAGAACGAGCGCTCGACCTGGCTCCGCTTCCACACCCAGACGGCAGGGGTCAGCCTGACCGCCCAACAGCCGCTCAACAACCTGACCCGGGTCGCGGTCCAGGCCCTGGCGGCCGTCCTCGGCGGAACCCAGTCGCTCCACACCGACGCATACGACGAGGCCTGGGCCGTGCCCTCGGCCGAAGCGGCGCTGCTGGCGCTCCGCCAGCAGCAGATCATCGCGGAGGAAACCGGCGTCGCCAACACGGTCGACCCGCTGGGCGGGTCGTGGTTCGTCGAGGCCCTGACGAACGAGACTGAGGCCGCGGTCTGGCGCTATCTCGACGAGATCGACCGGCGTGGCGGGATGGTCGCGGCCATCGCCGAGGGCTATCCCCAGCGCGAGGTCGCCGACGCCGCGTATCGCTTCCAGCGAGAGCTCGACACCGGGGAACGGGGCATCGTCGGGGTCAATCGCTATGCCGACCCGGACGAGGCCGTGGAGATCCCACTGCTCCAGGTCTCGGAGGCGTCGCTGCGGGCCCACCTCGCCCGGCTCGAGCGGACGCGCCGGGACCGCGACGCGGTCGCCGTCGACGGCGCCCTGAGCCGCCTGCGCGATCTTGCCGGACGCCCGGAGTCGTCGGACACGAACCTCATGCCCGCACTGATCGAGTGCGTTGCGGCGTACGCGACATTGGGCGAGATCTGCGCCGTCTTCCGGGCGGTCTTCGGGGAGTACCGCGAGCCGGTCGCGGTCTGAGCCCCGAGCCGCCGGCGCTGGGCCGCGCCGGGTTACCATCGCACAATGTATCTCGATGCCCTGTCGTTCCTTGAAGACGAGCGCGACGGCTGGCGCGCCTTCGAAGCGCTCGACGAGCTGTCCGACGCCGAGCTCGCCGTGCCGCTCGAGACCGCCCACGGCTGGTCCGGGCGAGACCTGATGGGTCACCTCGTCGCGTGGCTTGAGCTGAGCCTGACGGTCGCCCGAGAGCTTGCCGTCGGCGAATCCAGCCCGGTCAAGCGGCAGGCCGATGCGGACTGGGACGCCCGAGGTGATGAGATCAACGAGGAGCTGCGACTGGCCTGGCTGGCCCTGCCCATGGACGAGGTCCGCAGCCGGTTCCGGACGGTCCCTGGCGAGCTCCGCGGCTACCTGACCGTCGTGCCCGAATCGCGCTGGATCAAGAGCGCCGAGTACGAGGAGTTCTTCCTGACCGAGACGATCGATCACTACGACTCGCACCTGGCCGACCTCGGCGCAGTGCTGGCCTCGGTCGGTCGCGCGTCGGTCAGTTAGGCCTGACGCTGGGGCGATCCCATGGCGACCCTTGCCGCGGCGCTGGAAGAGGCCGCTGCCGAGCTGCCCGGGGTGATCTCGCTGGAGAGCGCCGGAGCGAGCGAATACCGGCTCGGTGACCGGACGTTCGCGGCCATCGAGAGGGACGGTGCGGCCTCCTTCCGCCTGTCGCCGGCCGTAGCCGCCGCGGCGGTTTACACCCCGGACACCGCGCCGTCACATCGGGGGCCGGACTGGGTGACCCTCCGACCGACTCGCGTCGACGGCCACGCCGTCGATCGGGCGGTGGCCTGGCTGGAGAGCGCCTGGCGGCACGCCGGCGGCTGAAGGAGCCTCGACCCGCTCGCTCGAGACAGACGAAGACCCCGGTGGACCGGGGTCTTGCTGTGCTGAGCGCTGTTTCGACGGTCGTCGACTCAGTTCTTCGGTTCGGCGACCTGCGGCTCAGCGGCCGGGGTCTCGGCGGCCGGGGTCTCGGCGCCTGCGGTCACGCTCGCGGTGGGCTGGGCGACCGCGGGCCTGCTGAACTCGGCCAGGCCGAATTGCTGCTCGAGCTGTTCCATGGGCCGGAAGCCGACCACGCCCTGAGGCTGGGCTCCAGGCTTGAAGAAGGCGATCGTCGGGATGCTCATGATGTTGAACGCTCGGGACAACCCGGGGTTGGCGTCGACGTCGACCTTGACCACGTCTACGTGCCCGTCGTACTTCGCCGCGATCTTCTCCATCTCCGGGGCGACCATCTTGCACGGCCCGCACCACGTGGCCCAGAAGTCGACGACGACCGGCCGTTCGTTCTTGAGGACCATCTCTTCGAAGGTCGCGTCGGTCACTACTCTGATCTCGGCCATCTGGCCCGGATCCTTTCTCCCGCTGCGCGGGGACGCGTGTTGCCCTAGCGGGCGATCGTCTGGATGAGTCGGTACGCCTCGAGGACGCGATGGTCTGCGAGACGATAGAGGATGGTGTTGCCTTCGCGTCGGCTCGTGACGAGTCCGACGTTGCGCAGCACGGCGAGGTGCTGACTCATGTTGGGCACCTGGCAGCCCACCCGAGTGCTGAGGTCGCTCACGGAGAGCTCGCCGATGGCGAGCGACTCGAGGACGCACAGCCGCTTGGGATCCGACAGCGCTCGACCGATCGCGGCGTACCGCTCTCGATCGGCCTCGGCCGAGACCGGAAGGTGGTCCAACACCGTTCAAGACTATCACGACTTGCGCAAGCACGCAAGTTCCATGGACCTTGGTGACGGGCCGGTTGGCGCGCAGTGGGCGTCTGCGATACTCCGGCGATGCCCGACCAGATCGTGCCGCTTGAGCGCATCCTCGCGGCGCGCGAGGTGGTAGCGGCCCGGGTCCATCGGACGCCGATGCTGTCGTCACGGACCGCCGCCCGGCTCGTCGCGGCCACCGCTGGCGTTGCCTTCGCCGGCGACCGTCTCTTCGTCAAGGCGGAGCATCTCCAGAAGACGGGCTCGTTCAAGCCCCGTGGGATGACCGCCAAGGTCGCGTCGCTGTCGCCCGAACAACGGCGAGCCGGGATCGTGACCCTCTCCGCCGGGAACGCCGGGCAGGCGTACGCGTGGGCGGGTGGGCAGGCGGGCGTGCCGACCGTCGTCGTGATGCCTGCCGCTGCCGTTCGCTCCAAGGTCGAGGCTTGCCTGGGCTATGGGGCCGAGGTCGTGCTCCACGGGGCGCACGTCGGTGAGACGTTCGCCCGGATGGAGGAGATCAGGGCCGAGCGCGGGCTGACCTTCGCCCACCCATTCGACGATCCGGACGTCATCGCGGGCCATGGCTCGATCGGTTTGGAGATCCTCGAAGACCTGCCCGATGTCGACGTGGTCGTCGTCGGGATCGGCGGCGGCGGCCTCATCAGCGGGGTTGCGGCCGCACTCAAGGAGCGCCGCCCGGGCGTGCGGGTCTACGGCGTCGAGCCGACCGAGTCCAACGCGGTGTCGCTCGCCCTGGAGCACAACGAGGTTGTCACGATCCAGCCGCGCAGCATTGCCGATGGCTTGGGCGCCCCGTTCGCGGGGAAGTGGACCCTGGCCATGTGCCGTCGCTACCTCGACGGGATCGTCCTGCTCGACGACCCGACGATCCTCTTCGGGCTCCGGTTCGCGGCCGAACGGATGAAGCAGGTCCTCGAGCCGGCGGGCTCGGCGGCGCTCGGGGCCGTGCTGGCCGGAAGCATCCCGATCCGGGACGGCGAGACGGTCTGCGTGCTGGCCTCGGGCGGAAACGTGGCGGTCGAGCGGCTTGGCGAGCTCATCGCCGCCGGACCGTCGCCGGGCGCCGGGACGTGACCGACCCCGGCGCGCCACTCGACGGATCGACCGAGCTGTCGCCCACCGCCGAGCCGCCGCCGGCGGGCCCGACCATCGATCCGTTGCCGACCCCTGCGCCACGGGTGCCGCCTGCTCGTGTGGTCTGGCCGCGGATGACCAAGGTGCTCGTCGGCTCGCTGGACCTCGTCACCCAGTCGCGGATCCCGCTGCGCAACGCGTCGCTCTACATCGGCCTGCTCGGTTTGATCACGGCCGGACCGCTGACCGTGGCGCTGATCGCCGACGCCCCGCACATCGATTCGACGACCCTCGAGGGACTCTCCGGCGGCACCTTCCTCGCGGGGTTCGTCGCCTTACTGGCGCTCATCGCCATCAACCTCGAGGCCCAGATCATCGCGGTGGCCATCCTCGGCGGGGCGGCGGCCGGGCAGCCGCTCACGCTGCGCGAGGCGCTACGTCGTTCGCGGCAAGTCTTCTGGCCGGTCTTCCGCGCGTCGCTGCTCGTCGGCCTCCTTAGCCTGATCGTGCTGCTGATCCTGTCTTCGGTCCTCGGCGGCGCATTGGGCGACACGACGGACGCTGCAAGCGTCAGTTCGCAGCTCCTCGTGGGCGCGCTGATCGCACCCTTCGTCTACGCGACGGCGGGGGTCGTCCTCGGCGACGTGCAGGCGGCCGAATCCCTGCGGCGTTCGGTTCGCTTATCTCGCCGCAGGCTCCGCCTCGCGATCGTGGTTTCGCTGTTCGCCGTCGTCGCCCAATATCTGGTGACCTTCGCGGCCGTCGCCGGAGTCGATCTCGTTGCCCGGGCACTCGAGCCGTTCCATGCCCAGCTCGAGGTTTTCGATGCGAGCAGCATCGGCGGGTTCCTGCTCCTCACCGGTGGCGCCTTCGTCGCGCTGTTCGCCTTCGGGACCCTGTCGTTCACGGTCGGGGCCCTGGCCGCGGCGCCCCAGGTGGTGGCATTCCTCGGGCTGACCGGTTACTCGCGCGGGCTGGACCGGGCACGCGAGGCGGCTGAAGGCGAGCCCGCCCGCGACACACCGGCATGGATCAGTCGCCTGATGGTCATCGGCGCGCTCCTGGCTGGTTTGTGCGCAGCAGCCGCGGTCTACTCGGTGCTGTCCTCCTGATCGTCATCACTCGATGCCGAGCTCCTCGAGTCGATCGTCGTCGATGCCCAGGTGGTGGGCGAGCTCGTGGATGACCGTGATCCGGACCTCGTCGGCGAGCTCGTCCGGATCGGGGAAGTCCTCTTCGAGCGACAGACGGAAGAGGCTGATCTTGTTCGGGAACGGAACCAGGTCGGCGCCCCACTCCGTTCGTGGCGTGCCCTCGTAGAGCCCGTACAGCGCGTCATCGGGATCGAGCCCGGAGATCTCCAGCTGCTCGTCGGTGGCGTCGTCCTCGATGACCACGGCCACCTCGGCGAGGGCGGCGCGGAACGGCGCAGGGATGCCGTCGAGGGCGCGCTCGACCAGCCGCTCGAATCGATCGGAGCTGGGGCGGCGACCCGGGGCAGCGGACCGGGCACCGCGGCGGCGTTTGGGCATCGCACCCGTATCCTAGGCCCGATGGAGCTCGCGGCCGATGCTCTCGCCGCACAAGCGCCGGTGCCGGACATTGGTGTTGAGCCGGACGGCTTCCTGGTCGAGATCGCGCCGGGGGAGCGGATCCACTTCCTGGATTGGGGTGGTCCGTCCGCGCGGACCGGTCGCTCGGTCATCCTCGTGCACGGCCTCGGCGGCACCGCGTGGGGCTGGACGGCGGTCGCCCGCCGTCTCCATGACGCGGTCCGGGCGGTCGCGATCGACCTCCGCGGTCACGGCCTGTCCGACGCGCCGACCGATCCCTACGAGCCGGACACCCTGGTGTCCGACGTGGTCGCCGTCGCCGAGGGCGCTGGACTGGTCGAACGCCCTGACGTGGCGGACCGGCGAACGGTGGTGCTGGTCGGTCACGGTTACGGCGGGATGGTCGCGGCCTGGGCGGCGGCCGACCTCGGGGAGCGCTGCGCCGGCCTGGTCCTCGTCGATGGTGGATGGCAGGACGTGGCCGACGAGACCGGCCTGACCCCGGCCGAATTTCTGCGCGAGGTGGCCGAGCCGCCGGAGGTCCTCGCCTCGATGGAGGCGTACCTGGCCGACCGACGCGACTGGGATCCTCGCCACTGGGACGGAGACGAGGAACGCGCGGCTCGGGCAACGGTCGTGGCGGTCCCGGCCGGGCACGTCGTACCCGCGATCCGGCCGCACGCCCTGGAGCGATCGGTCGAGGCGATCTTCCGGTACCGTCCGACCGACGTCCTGACCACGCTCGACGTCCCGATCGTGGCGCTGGTCGCGGTCGACGACGAGGACGCCCCGAAGGCGACCGCCCTGCAGGCCGTCCAGGATGCCCGCCGGAAGGCCGATCGCCCGCCCCTCGAGGTTGCCCGGTTTCCGGCCGACGGGCACAACCTGCCCCGGTATCGCCCGGACGAGCTGGCCGGGGCGATCCTCCGGCTCGTGGCCCGCTAGCATCGACGGCAGCCGACCGGCCCACCCGCGGAGGATCCGATGCGCGTCGTCTACACGGCCGGCCACCTCGGCCACGATCCCGTCAGCGAAACGATCATGGGCGAGGCCGTGCCGGCCTACGAAGTGCCCGAGCGGGCCGAGCGGATCCGTGGCGCGCTGGTCGCGGACGGCGGGTTCGACCTGGTCGAGCCTGACGAGCACGGTCTCGACCCTATCCTGGCCGTTCACGATCCCGGGCTTGTGCGCTTCCTCGAGGAGGCCTGGGCGCAGGCCCGGCGCGAGGGCCTGGTCCGGTCCGCGCTCATCCCCGACACGTTCCAGGTCCGGGGGTTGTCCGAGGGCTTCGGTCCCGAGTCCGAGCGACTCGTCCGAGAGCCGGCGTCGGTCCTCGGCCAGTCAGGTCGGTGGGGGCTCGATTCCACGACCCCGATCGTGGCCGGGACGTATCGGGCCGCGCGCGGAGCGGTGGACACCGCCCTGACCGCGGTCGATCTCGTCCTCGACGGCGGCGAGACAGCCGTGTACGGGCTATGCCGGCCACCCGGCCACCACGCCGCTCGCTCGATGTATGGCGGCTACTGCTACTTCAACAACGCGGCGATCGCCGCCGAGTCGGTCGTCAGCCGGACCGGCGAGCGGGTGGCCGTCCTCGACCTCGACTACCACCATGGCAATGGCACCGAGCAGATCTTCTGGCGACGGGGCGACGTCCTGTATGTCTCGATCCATGCCGACCCGGATCGCCAGTACCCGTACTACCTGGGGCGCGCAGACGAGACCGGCGAGGGGCCCGGTGCCGGGGCCAACCTGAACCTGCCTCTCGAGGCCGGGGTCGAGGACGAGCGCTACCTGGCCGTGCTCGACCGCGCCCTCGAGGCGATCGGAGACACGCCCGGGTCGATCGTCGTCGTTTCGCTCGGCTTCGACACCTACGGCCACGACCCCATCTGCGACTTTGCCCTGACCACGCCGGTCTATCACGAGATCGGCCAGCGGGTCGCCGCGCTGGGGCGGCGGCTGGTCATCCTCCAGGAGGGCGGCTATCACCGGCCGAGTCTCGGGGAGAACGCCCGGACCTGGTTGCGTGGGGCCGAGGGTCGGCCGCTCGAGCCCATCCCGGCCGGGGGCTGGGGCTCGACCGGCACCCGGAGCTGAGCCCCGCCCGACCGCGTCGCGACCGGGGCGTCCAGCGCACCCGGCGACGAAGCAGGGCGCCGGCGGTACCATCGCCGGCGTAGAGGAGTCCGATGTCCGTCCTGCCCGACCACGTCAAGAAGATCGTCGCCGAGATCGAGACCGAGATCGGCGACGAGCCCGGCGATGCCGAATCCGCGATCGAGGGCGGCTCGCTGCGCGGTGATGACGGCAACGGTCGGGTTGAGGCGGCCGTCCGCGAGATCCTGACCGAGATCGGCGAGGAGCCCGACCGTGAGGGTCTGGTCGGGACCCCGGTCCGGGTCCATCGGATGTACACGGAGCTGACCGCCGGCTACCACGTCGACCCTGCCAGGCTGATGAACGGGGCGGTCTTCGAGGTCGACTACTCGGAGATGGTCGTCGTGAAGGACATCCCGTTCTATAGCCTGTGCGAGCATCATCTCCTGCCGTTCTTCGGCGCGGCGGCGGTGGCCTACATCCCGCGCGGCAGGGTCATCGGGCTGTCGAAGATCCCGCGCATCGTCGAGATGTACGCCCGGCGGCTGCAGGTCCAGGAGCGGATGACCCAGCAGATCGCCGACTTCCTCCAGGATCACCTCTCCCCGCAGGGAGTCGGCGTCGTGGTCGAGGCGACCCACCTGTGCGCGGTGATGCGCGGCGTGCGCAAGCCAGGCACGGTCATGACCACGAGCGCGGTGCTTGGCCTGTTCCGCTCGCGCGACAAGACCCGGTCCGAATTCCTGGCCCACATCGAGCGCCGCGCACCGGGCGTCTGAGCCGCCGGGAAAGCCGGGCCATCAGGAACAGCCGGGACGTGCCCGGGATCAGGCCCTGAGCGTCGGGTCACCGCGCTACCATGGCGCGATGACCGAACGGCCCATCAAGGTCCTCATCGCCAAGCCGGGCCTCGACGGGCACGATCGGGGGGCGAAGGTGCTCGCCCGCGGGTTGCGCGACGAGGGCTTCGAGGTCGTCTACACGGGCCTTCGCCAGACTCCCGAGATGATCGCCTCGGCGGCCCTCCAGGAGGACGTCGACGTGGTCGGGCTGTCGATCCTCTCGGGCGCCCATATGACCCTCCTGCCGCGGATCTGCGCTCTCCTCCAGGGGGCCGGCCTTGACGACGTCCTGGTGACCGCCGGCGGGATCATCCCCGACGTCGACGTCCCGGCGCTCAAGGCCGCCGGCGTGTCTGCCGTGTTCGGGCCGGGCACGACGATCGGCGAGGTCGCCGCGTTCCTCCGGGCGAACGTTCGCGCGCGCGAGTAGCGAGCAGGGTGGGCGCCGAGCGGGCCACGCCGGCCATCGAGCCGGTCGCGCGGGCCACCGAACTGGCCACCGCAGCCACTGCCGGCGATCGACGCGCCCTGGCCCGGCTGCTGACCGCGATCGAGAACCGGACGCCGGTCGCCGAGGCCGCCCTCCGCGAGCTCTACCCGCAGGCCGGGCGGGCCCACCTGGTGGGCATCACCGGACCGCCCGGATCGGGCAAATCGACCCTCGTCGCAGCATTGATCGTCGCGGTCCGTGCGGCTGGGCGCTCGGTCGCCGTCGTGGCCGTCGATCCGTCCAGCCCGATCACCGGCGGCGCGATCCTGGGCGATCGCGTGCGCATGCAGGCGCATGCTGGCGATGGCGACGTGTTCATCCGGTCGATGGCCGCCCGGGGGCACGCGGGCGGTCTCGCCTCGACGACCGGGGCCGCCTGTGCCGTGCTCGATGCGGTCGGCTTCGACCTGGTCCTGGTCGAGACGGTGGGCACTGGCCAGAGCGAGGTCGAGGTGGCGTCCTCGGCCGACACGACGGTCGTCCTGGAAGCGCCCGAGATGGGCGACGAGGTCCAGGCGATCAAGGCCGGCCTGCTCGAGGTGGCCGATCTGGTCGTGGTCAACAAGGGCGACCGGCCGGGTGCCATGCGGACCGCGTCTCAGCTCCGGGCGATGCTCGTTGCGGCTCCGGTCGTCGCCGTGGACCCGAGCGCCATCGACCGACCTCGTCCCAAGCGGCCCGAGGTCCTGATCACGACCGCGTCGACCGGGGCCGGCGTCGCGGAGCTCCTGGCCGCGCTCGACCGACATCGTGCGGCGGGCGTCGCCCGGGCGGCGGCCGATGGGGGACCGGACGCGTCGCGGCTGGCTCGCGCCGATGCCCAGGTCCGGGCGATCATGGCCGACCGGATCGCCGATCGGTTGAGGGGCGGCGCACTGGCCAGCGAATCGGCCGCCACCCTTCGCTCGGTGGCCGCGCACGAGCTGGATCCGTTCGCCGCCGCCGACCGGCTGATCGCGGCCATCGGGCGGGAGGATCGATCGTGAGCGTCGAGCGGGTCTTCGTGGCCGGAGCGGGGCTGATGGGCCATGGGATCGCGCAGGTCCACGCCGCCGTCGGCAAGCAGGTCGACCTCTACGAGCCGGATCTCAGCCGGGCCGAGGCAGGCAAGGCCCGGATCGAGGGCAATCTCGAGCGTGCCGTGGCCAAGGGCAGGATCGCCGCCGCGGCCCGGGAGGAGACCCTGGCCCGGATCGCGCCGACGGCCGACATCGGCGCGGTCGCCGCGGCCGACCTGGTCATCGAGGCGGTGTTCGAAGACGAGGCGGTCAAGGCGAGGCTCTGGCAGGCCCTCGACGCCGCCGCGCCGGAGCGGGCGATCTTTGCCTCGAACACGAGCTCCATCTCGATCGACCGGCTGGCCGCCGTCGTGGCGGCGCCGCGCCGGGCGCGGTTCGCCGGGATGCACTTCTTCAGCCCGGTGCCGGTGATGCCGCTCATCGAGCTCATCCGTGGCAGCGCGACGGACAACGCGACAGAGGCGGCGATCCGGGCGCTGGCGGCCGAGCTCGACAAGCAGGTCATCGTGTCAGCCGATCGCCCGGGGTTCCTGGTGAACCGGGTGCTGATGCCCCTGCTCGCCGAGGCGATGCGGGCCTGCGCGGAAGGGGTCGGCACGGCCGAGGACATCGATACCGGGGCGAAGGTCGGCCTCAACCACCCGATGGGTCCGCTGGAGCTGGCCGACTTCATCGGCCTCGACGTCTGCCTCGGGATCCTGCGCGTGCTCCACGACGGGCTGGGCCAGGAGCACTTCCGCCCGCCGGCCATCCTCGAGCGACTCGTCGCCGAAGGCCATCTCGGCCAGAAGACCGGCCGCGGCTTCCACGTCTATCCGCGCGGAGGCGAGTAGATTCTGGTCATGCCCGAGCACGACCTTCGACCGAACGGCCACGTCTACATCGTCAGCGCCCAGCGGACCCCGATCGGGAAATTCGCCGGAGCCGTCGCGGGCACTCCCGCCGTGGAGGTCGGTGGCGTGGCGATCCGTGCGGCCGTCGAACGGGCCCAGCTTCCCGGGGCACGCCGATCGATGAGGTCCTGATGGGCCAGGTGCTCCAGGCAGGCGTGGGAGAGAGTCTGACATGACCGACACGGTGACACCGAGCGAGCCGACGACCGACCGGCCGGCCGAGCCGCCCACGTATCGGCTGTTCGTCGACGGGGAGTGGGTCCCGTCCGGGACGGGGCGCACCTTCGAGAGCGTCAACCCCGCCGATACCCGCGACGTGATCGGACGCTTCCAGGCCGGCGACGCGGCCGATGCCGCCCGAGCCATCCGCGCGGCCGAGACCGCCTTCCCGGCCTGGCGGCGGACCCCGGCTCCCAAGCGCGGCGAGATCCTGTACCGCTTCGGTGCGCTCATGGCCGAGCACAAGGAGCGGCTCGCCCGGGCGATGACCCGGGAGATGGGCAAGGTCCTGGAGGAGGCCCGCGGAGATGTCCAGGAGGGCATCGACATCGCCTACCTGATGGCCGGTGAGGGCCGCCGCCTGTTGGGTGACACGACGCCATCCGAGCTGCCCGACAAGTGGGCGATGAGCATCCGCGAGCCGATCGGTGTGGCCGGGATCATCACCCCCTGGAACTTCCCGATGGCCATCCCGTGCTGGAAGTCGATGCCGGCGCTGGTGACGGGCAACACGATCGTGCTCAAGCCGTCGAGCGACACGCCCCTTTGCGCGACCCTGCTGGTCGAGCTGATGGCCGAAGCCGGCTTCCCGCCGGGCACGGTCAACCTCGTTACCGGACCCGGCTCGGAAGTCGGCGACGCGATCGTGGCCAGCCCGGACGTCCAGGTCATCAGCTTCACCGGCAATACCCTGACCGGCAAGCGCATCGCCGAGATCGCCGCCCGCCGGCTCAAGCGGGTCAGCCTGGAGCTCGGCGGCAAGAACGGGATCATAGTCATGGCCGACGCCGACCTTGACCTGGCGACCGAAGGCATCCTGTGGTCGGCGTTCGGCACGACCGGCCAGCGCTGCACCGCCGCTTCGCGGGTCATCGTCGAGCAGGCCGTGCTCGGGTCACTCCTCGACCGGTTGGAGAGCCGCACCCGGGCGCTCCGGGTCGGCTCGGGGCTCGACCCCGCGACCGAGGTCGGGCCGCTGGTCAACGCCGGAGCGCTCGACAAGGTGGCGTCCTACATCGACGTCGGCAAGCGCGAGGGCGAGTTGCTGACCGGTGGCGTCCGGGCGACCGGAGCCGGCCTGGAGCACGGTCATTTCTTCGAGCCGACGATCTTCGCCGGGGTCAAGCCGATGGATCGGATCGCCCAGGAGGAGATCTTCGGACCGGTCCTCTCGATCGTCCCCGTGCCGGATTACCCGGCAGCCGTGACCGCCTTGAACCAGACCCGCTACGGGCTGTCTTCGTCGATCTTCACGAGCGACGCGAACACCGCCTTCCGGGCGATGCGCGACTTCGAGACCGGCATCGTCTACGTCAACGCCGGGACGATCGGCGCCGAGACCCACCTCCCGTTCGGCGGCACGAAGGAGACCGGGAACGGCCACCGCGAGGCTGGTCACGCGGCACTCGAGACGTATACGGAATGGAAGTCGATCTACGTCGACTTCAGCGGCCGGCTGCAACGGGCCCAGATCGACAACCAGCCCGACTGACGTCGAGCCTGCCTCAGGGGCGGGTGTGGGTCTCCTGGAGCAGGTCGGCCAGGCCCTGGCGGGTGGCAGCCACCACCATTTCGCAGCCGGGCACGAGCGGCTCGTCGGGTCGAGGGTGCCAGCGGGTCTTGCCGTCGCCATCCACGATGGCCAGCAGCCGGCGCTCGCCCGATCGGTCGATGGTCCCGGCCTGCCGGCCGACGAGGTCTGCCGTCGCGGGGACCTGGACCCGAGCGAACAGGATGACCCGGCGGTCGCCCACCGGCACTGAGGCCACGACCTGGGAACCGGTCGCCGCTGCCGCGAAGGCCGGTGCCGCGAGATGCGACACGCTCCGGGTGAAGCGCATCCCGAGGCCGCGCTGGACCCGCACGGCGAAGTCCGGGTCGTAGAGCCGGACGACCACCCGAAGGTCGGGTCGAACGTCCCGGGCGTGGAGTGCCGCCGCGATGTTGACCAGGTCGTCGTTGGTGGCCGCGACCATCGCCCGGGCGGTCCCGATCCCGACGGCCGCCAGGGTCTCGGGCTGGCGAGCATCGCCGATGACGACCGGGATGCCGCGCGCTCGGACCGCAGCAGTGAATCGCGCGTTCTCGTTCAACTCGACGGCCACGACCGGGACCCCGCGGGCGGCGATCCCCAGCACGATCCGGTAGCCGATGGTGCCGAGCCCGCACACGATCACGTGGTCGTGGATGCTCGCGGGGACGGTCCGTCGACCGAGCGTCTGGAGCAGCCGGGAACGGATGATCGCGTCGGTGATGAGGGCGTACACGACCGCCACGATCGACGCGCCGAGCAGGCTCAGGAAGATGCCGTAGACCTTGAGCGCGCCCGGCGCGGCCCGCTGATCGACGTTCGCGAAACCGGATCCGGCACCGGTCAGGAGGCTGATCGCGAAGGACATCGCGTCGAGCGGGCTGAGGTCGGCCACGAGTTGGAAGAACGTCGCCGAGATCACCGCCAGCACGGTCAGGATGACCAGCAGGTTGATCAGCCGGCGGTCCGGGCTCGAGAGCCGGCCGCGGAGGTCGCCGGGCAGATCGGCCAGGCGGCGCCGAGCGGCGCGCACCGCCGCCGTGCGGCGCGGCACGGGCACGTGGGCCTGGAGCATCTCCGGCGGCTGCGACTGGAGAACGATGAGGCCCGGTTCGGTCGGGTCGGCCTCTGGGAACAGCTCGACCGAGCGATCCGGGCGGATACGAGCAAGCGCCACGGCTGGATCGCCGCCTGCGTCCGGCGTCTGTGCACCGCGAGAACCGAGCCTGGTGGCTCGGGCGACGAGCTGCCGACCGGCCAGCTCGAAGCGGCTGCCTCCCTCACCGTCGAGCGCCGCCCCCACAAATCCTGGGGCCCCCAACGCCGACGACGACAGGGCCACGGCATCACCCAGAAGCGCATGGATCCGGGCGCCCAGCTCGGCGTCGAACATGCGGATGACGATCCGGATGTCGGGGTTCAGGTCGTGGGCGGCCAGGGCAGCCTGCAGATTCGCGAGGTCGTCGTCGCCGGTGAGGACGATCGCCACAGCGGTCTCGATCCCGGCCTGGCGAAGGACCGATTCCCGGCGGCAGTCGCCGACGATCACCCGGACGTCGTGCAGCCGCTCGGTCACGAGCCCCTGATCGGCGCTGGCGGTGATCGCCCTTACGGTTTCGTCGCGGAGCTTGAGCTCTTCGACCGTCTGCAGGCCGAGATGGCCGAGCCCGCAGACGATCACCAGGTCGCCGGTCTGGGCGTCGCCGCTCGGGGGGTCGCTGGGCTCGGGCATCGTGCCAGTCTACGGTCCGGTCAGGCCCCCCGAGAGATGTCCGAGGACGGGGCACCGGGCCCGTCCGGAGGATGGCCCGCGAGGGCGATGGGCGTGAGTAGACCTCGACGCAGAGGGGGAAATCTGAGCCGAGGTCTGCGACCAGTCTGGTTGGCAAGCCGCGATCCGCGCCATAGGGCGTTCTCCCTAGGGCATCTTGAGCGGGTTCGACCGGCCGATCCGATGGCCGAGACCCCGGTCATGCGCTACCATCGGCCGCGGGCCGGTAGCTCAATGGCAGAGCAAGTGACTCTTAATCACTAGGTTGCGAGTTCGACCCTCGCCCGGCTCACCACGATTTCAGCCCGCCCGGATGACGACAGGTCGCGTGCCATACGGAATGGGCGGGAGGATCCGGGCGATCGGCGTCACCACCGAACCGTCCCACGTCTCGACCGGTGCCGGTCTGCCGAGAAAATAGCCCTGCCCGAGGGTGACGCCGAGCTCGGTCAGGATCACCTGTTCGGCCCATGTCTCGATGCCCTCGGCGATGACCAGGCTTCCCGCTTCGGCTGCGAAGTGGATCAGTCCGACGACCACGGCGCGCCGGCCCGGATCGGCATCGACCCCGCGCACGAGACCGGCGTCGATCTTCACGAAGCTCGGTCGCAGCTCGACGAGGTGGTTGAAGTTTGCGACCCCCGCGCCGGCATCGTCGACCGCCAGTCGAACCCCGGGTCCCAGCTCGAGCATTGATTCGCGCAAAGGTGCGTACGCCTCGATCGCCTCATGCTCGGTGATCTCGAGGACCAACGGTCGAGACCGGTCGACCAGCGCGCGTCCGATGACATCGGCACGGGCCAGAAGAGCTGGGGAGACGTTGAGGCTGAGCCACGCTCTCGCGGGGAGCCGTTGCGCAGTCCGCAGCGCCAGCTCGAGGGTCACCGTCTCGAGCTCGATGCCCAATCCCGCGTCGATCGCCGCCGCGAACGTGATGTCCGGCGGGATGCCGTCGTCGAACCGGGTGAGGGCCTCGAACCCAACGGTCTCGCCGGTCACCAGATCCACGACCGGCTGGAAGACCGGCCGGAATGAGCCGGCTGCGATCGTGGCGGCGATCCGGCGAAGCTTCTCCGCCGCGCCTCGGCGGGCGAGCAGGGTGGGCGCCAGGATCGTCTCCGCGACCGACGCGAACTCGCCGACGGCCGGCAGGTCCTCGACCATGTGGCGTCCGTGGTCCTCGTCGGTCGTGGCAACCCCGATCAGCCCGACCAATTCGCCGTTTGCCTCGATCGGCGCGAACGCCCGGCTCTTGATCCCGAGCGCGGCGAGGCGCTCGTAGAAGGCACTGGGCTCCGACGGTTCGGTCACGACCTCGGCCCAGGGTCCATCCACGGACTGTGCCAGGAGGTAGGCGGCGTGTGCCCTGGCGACCGATTCGCCGGTCCGGATCGGGAACCCGGCCAGGCCCACGACCGCCAGGGCGACCATCTCGTCCCCGGTGCAGTCGAAGACGCCGGCGACATCCACCCCGGGCAACCGAGCCAGGGCCCGTGCGATGAGCGTCGCCGTCTGATGTGGCGTCGTTTGCGTGCGCAGGGTCCGGAGTGAGGCGATGATCTCGAGCCGCTCGGAGCTGGTGCGGGCTCGCCGGCGCGCATCTTGCGAGACCGTGAGGCCGTAGCGCCTGACGAACCACAGCGATAATCCGGCCGCGAGGAGCTCGATGGCGAGGCCGATCGCGTTCGCGGCGGCACGCATGTCGTCGAGCGCATGGAACCGGCTGTCGAACGCCGCCGACACCTGGTCGATCTCAGAGACGAACCGGACGATGGCGGCGTCGCTCGATCCCTGGGCCAGGACCCTGAGCCTGATGGCCGCAGTGATCGACTCGGGCCGGCCGTTCTGAACCGCCTCGATCGCGGGCTCCGCGACGGTCGCCCGCCAGACATCGTTCTCGGCGTCGACGCCCGCCAAGGCTTGCTCGACGCCGGTCAGGCTGCCCGCCTCGGCTCGGATCTGGACGGCGGTGAGCGTCTCCTGGTCGACAGCCTGTTGGAACCGGTTCAATGAGGCTGGATCACGGGACAGAAGGTAGTTGCCGAGCGCGTTGTGCTGCCCGTGGACCGCAGCCACCAGCTCATCGCCCAGAGCCGCCGCCGTGTCGGCCGCGGCCTGGTCGGTCTCGAGCGTGGCGTTCGCCGCGTTGATCTGGAGGTAGATGGCCGCAGTGGCCACGCACACGCTGATCGCGGCCCCGCCCACCACGAAGAGGACCCTGTTGTAAGGAGTCACAAAGGCAGCGTATGGGTTGCGCTGTCCACATGGTAGGTGCCAATCGGTCCCGGTAGGAGCCCATTCGTACGGCCGTGGTGCGCTGCCAGGCACCCGGCCGGGTCTACTCTTGACCTGAGGAGGCGCGAGACAACGCGAGCCTTCGACGAACCCCCACGCGGATGAGGAATGGACACAGAGGCCCGCAGCCGACTACGCAAGGCGGTCGAGGCGCTGGGTCCCGACTGGTCGCACGAGATCCGCCACGACCCGGACGGAGACCCGCGGTTCGTCGTGGTGTTCCGAAGGGCCGGCCAGCGCTACTTCCTGGTCGGAGGCAACGACGAGCCGGAGGCGATGCGCAGGGCCATGGATTGGGTGGACAAGCGATCGGCCGTCCAGGAGCCCGACCGATGACCATTAGGGCGATCGCCCGATAGCCGGCCGCGCGACGTGCCGCCCAGACTCACATTCCTGATCCCGGTCGGCGCGCAACGCCGGGGTGATCCACGCCGCCGTGCGGTGATCGTCGACGAGGAGTGACCGTGGCGCGATGGGTCCGCAAGCGAGGCGACGTCTTCGGCGTGTGGCACCTGCGAGGCGAGCCACCGCTGTGGGCGGTCGACCGCGGACTATTCGTGGCCGCCTGCGGTCTGCCGCTCGGTGATCGGAGCGCCCGGCTCGAGCGTGTCGATGAGGACACGATGTTCGGCACGCGCTGTCCGGCGTGCGAGCTGGTCGGCAAGGCGCCCGCCGGCCAGTCGTCGCTCAAGTGACCGTGAGGTAGGCCGAAAACCGCCGCGGAGAGGCCCTCGGGCGCTCGAGGCGTGCCTCGGCTCGAGCGTGACATAGGACTTTCGTAGGACTGCCAGTCCGGGATCGAACGCGCTCCAATTGGGGCGCTCCTGAGGCCGGTGGGAGGATATCGCCGCCGCGCCCGGGTAGCGATCCCGAGGCCCCGGTTGAGCGTCCCCCACGAAACGTCCCCGGCGACCGAGCAAATCGGACCGGCTCCGGCCACCCGAATCGTCGAGTGGCTGCGTGTTCGGCTGCCTCTCGACGTCACCCGTTTCGTGACCGTCCTGGGGCTGGCAGCCGCCGCCTCCCTGTTCCTGCCGCATCCGGCGGCGGGGCCGGAGGACACTTGGATCTCGGCTTTCGTGGTGCTGACGGTCCTCTCGATCGGCCTCGAATTCGTGGCCGTCGAGCTGCCCCAGGGTGGCGTCGTCTCGGTCGCGACGATCGGGCACATCGCCACGATCCTGCTCGTTCCGCCGCCGTTCGCCGCGATCTCCGTCGGCTCGGCGGTGCTGGTCGAGGAACTGATCCAGCGGACCTCCTTCCAGCGCGTCGCGTTCAACACCTCCGGCCACGTGCTGACGATCTCGCTTGCATCGTTCGCGGTCGGCCTGGTCGGCGACCCGAGGGTCATCGTCGAGGGACACGAGCAGCTGGCGCTCGTCGTCGTGGTCGTCGCGGCCAGCCTGGTCTACCACCTGGTCAACGACGTCCTGACGAGCGCGGTGATGGCCCTGGCCTCCGGCCGGCCGCTGGTCTATCTCCTGCGGACGAGCAGCCGGGGCACGATCTTCGCCGAAGCTGGAGCCGGCATGATCGGCGTCCTGTTCGCGCTCATCTGGATCGTCGCGCCGCTGTGGACGACGCTCCTGGCGATCCCGGCGGCGGTCATCGCCCGCGCCCTCCGCTACATCCGCCAACTGGAGGGCGAGACCCGCTCCGCCGTGGCGACCATGGCCCAGGTCGTCGACGATCGGGACTCGTCGACCTTCCACCACTCCGAGCGGGTCGCGAGCTACGCAGTCTCGCTGGCCGGCGAGCTCGGCCTCGACCAATCCCTCATCGAGCTCATCGAGCAGGCGGCGTCGGTCCACGACCTCGGCAAGATCGGGGTCCCCGACCGGGTGCTGCTCAAGCCGGGTCCGCTCACCACCGACGAGCGGGCGACGATGTGGCTCCACACTCAGATAGGGGCTCGGATCCTCAGCCAGTTCCACCTCTTCCGGTCGGGTGCCGAGATCGTCCTCCACCACCACGAGGCCTTCGACGGCTCGGGCTATCCTGGCGGCCTGGCCGGCGACGCGATCCCCCTCGGCGCTCGCGTGGTCGCCGTCGCCGACGCGTTCGATGCGATGACCTCGGACCGCCCCTATCGCAGGGCCCTGTCGGTCGACGAGGCGGTCGACCGATTTCGGATCGGCTCCGGCCGCCAGTGGGACCCGGCCGTGGTGTCGGCGATGCTGCGGCTGCTCCGCGAGAGCCGGCTGGACCAGCACATCGGCCATGACCGGCCGGGACACGAGCACCCGCATGGATCGGACCACGGCCTGGCGGACCACCCTGACGGGCACCCGGTCGACCACGACGACCTGGCCCCGGCCCTGGTCGGGCCTGACAGCACCAGGGACGCGGCGTGAGCGCACCCTCGCGCCGATCTGGGGTCGCGGGCCGGTCCTTCCGTGCCCTCTGGCTCGGGCAGACCGTTTCCGCGCTCGGGACCCAGGTGTCGCTCGTCGCCCTGCCCCTCGTGGCGGTCCTGGTCCTCCATGTCGGACCACTCGAGCTGGGGATCCTGGCCGCCCTCGAGACGCTGCCGTACCTGGTCCTCGCCCTGCCGGCCGGCGTGTTCATCGATCGGGCGGATCGGCGCTGGACGATGATCGCCTGCGATCTCGGTCGGGCGGTGGTGCTGGTCGGGACCGCGCTCGCCATCTTCACCGGCGTCGTGTCCATCGCCCTGCTGTGCGCGGTCGCCCTGGTGGTCGGCTCGCTGAGCGTCTTCTTCTCGGTCGCCTACAGCACGTATGTTCCGTCCATCGTCGAGGCCGACCAGCTTGTCGACGGCAACCAGCGGCTCGAGCTGTCCGACTCGGCGGCCCAGGTCCTCGGTCCGAGCATCGGCGGGACGGTCCTCCAGCTGGCCGGCGGAGCGGCCACCGCGGCGCTCGACGGCGTCTCCTACCTGGTCTCGGCGATCGCGATCCTGGCCGCCCGGCCGGTCCGCGAGCCCGAGCCTGCTTCACGACCGGAACGGATCGCCATGTTCGCCGGGATCGGCGAGGGACTCCGCCGGGTCGCCGGAGATCGTGTCTTGCGCGACCTGGCCGGGTCGACGGGTCTGTTCAACCTCGGCAGCGGGATGCTCCTGGCGGTCGTCGTCCTCTTCGCTACGACTGAGGTCGGCCTCGATGCTGCGGGCTTCGGGTTGGTCTACGGGGTGGGTAACGTCGGCTTCATCCTCGGCGCATTGGCCGTCGGCGCGCTCACCAAGCGAGTCGGGGTCGGTCGCGCGTTCGCGTGGTCGACCTACCTCGGCGCCGTGGCGATGATCCTCATCGCGATCGCCGGCGGCGCCGCCGGCGCGCTGCTGCTCCTCGCCGGCCGGTTCGTCGGCGCCGTGGCGGCGCCCCTCTTCAACGTCAACGCGTTGAGCCTGCGCCAGGCCCGGGTGAGCGACGAGATCATGGGCCGGGTCAACGCCACGTTCCTGTTCATCGACTGGGGTCCCCTGCCGATCGGCAGTCTGCTCGGCGGCCTGCTGGCGGGCGCGCTCGGGCGGCGGGCGGCGCTCATCGCGGCGGCTGCGTGCGGCGTGGCCGGCGCGGTCTGGGTCCGGCTCTCACCGGCGGCTCGCTTGACCAGCCTGACTTCACCTGCGGACTCGGCCGCCAGGGGTGCGTCGCCCGTCGACGATCGCGACGACATCCCGCACGATCCGCGGCTGGTGGCGTAGCCGGCAGCACCGGGCCTTTGCCAAGGTTGGTGTAGGCTTCCTGACCGGACGCCGCGGGGAGGGCGTCGCAGGCGCAGCAGGGCCCGACTCGGGCAGCCACGACCGCGCCACAGGGCACTGTGGCCAGCCGTTCCACGGAACGGGATCGGCGGATCCCGTCACGCAGAGGAGCCGAACCCTGACCCCTGACGACCCGACGGCGGACGTCGAGAGCTTCGCGCCGCCCGTGGCGTATCCGAGCGCCGATCACGACCCCGCCCCTTCGAGTCGTACCTCGCGCCAGGCGACGGGGCCGCGGGGCCGGATGGCGAGGCCGATGCTGGCGCGCGGCCGGACCGCCCGCTTCGGCGTCGGGTTGCTCAGCGCCCTGCTGCCCGGTCTCGGCCACCTGGCCACCGGCCGGCGGCGTCACGCCGCCGTCTTCCTGGCCCCGGTCCTGGTCGGCATCTTCGTCCTCGGAGTGGTCGTGGCGACGACCGACCGCTTCAGACTGGCCGCGTCCCTGGTCGACCCGGCCGTGATCTGGGGGATCCTCATCGTCGAGGGGTTGTTCCTCGTCTGGCGGCTCGTGGCGGTCTTGTCGGCGATGGCCGACCGGTCGTTCCCGCGCTTCCGCGCGGCGGATGCGGTCGGGCTGCTGATCGTGCTCGCCGTCGTGGTCGTTCCCCAGGCCGGTCTCGGGCTGGTCACCTACACGGCCCAGGAGGCGGACTCGGAGGTCTTCGCCGGCGCCCCGTTCCCGAGCGAGGAACCGGAATCGCGCGCAGTGGTGGAGAGTCCCAACGGGTCCCTGTCGCCGTCTGCCGCCCCGTCACCGAGCGGCCCGCCGATGCCGCCCCGGGTCACGGTCCTGCTCATCGGGGTCGACTCGGGCGTGGGCCGCAACACCGCCCTGACGGACACGATGATCGTGGCCAGCCTGGACCCCGTCACCAGGACCGTGTCCATGGTGTCGATCCCCCGCGACCTGGTCGACGCTCCGCTGCCCAAGGGCGGCAAGTTCAGCGCCAAGATCAACGGCCTGGTCGCCTGGGTCCGCTGGCACCCCGAGCAGTTCCCCGGCTACAACGGCCACGGTCAGGCCGTCCTGGCCTACTCGCTGGGCAAGATGCTCGGGGTCCACATCGACTACTACGCCCAGGTCGACCTGGGCGGCTTCGTGCAGACGGTCAACGCCGTCCGCGGCGTCGACATCAACGTCGACCACGCGATCTGCGACGCCGGCTACGACGAATACGGTTTCAACGGCTACTCGATCGGGGCCGGCCGGCACCACATGAACGGCAATGCCGCCCTGGCGTACGCCCGGATCCGCCACTCGGCCGGCGAGAGCGACTTCACCCGCGCCGCCCGCCAGCAGCAGGTCGTCGTCGCGCTCAAGGACAAGATCGTCCGGGGCGGGTTCCTCGACGACCCGATCGGGCTGCTCAAGGCGATCGGCAAGACTGTCCAGACCAACATCCCACCGGCGGTCGTCCGCGATCTTGCCCCACTTGCTGCCGACATCAGCTCGAAGGACATCTACAAGACCGTGGTCAGTCATCCCCTCGTCCGTCCCGGCTTCGACGCCCGCGGCTCGATCCAGCTTCCCGACTTCAAGAAGATCGCGACGCTCGGGGCAGCGATGTTCCCGACGGTCGGGACCCGGCCGGTCGACAAGTACGTGTCGAAGGCCCCGAGCGCGACGGCCAAGGGCCCGGCCCAGGCCGCCCCGCGCTGCGCCGTGCCGCCCAAGCCCAAACCCAAGCCGACGCCCAAGCCGACTCCGAAGCCGCCCCCCAAGCCGACCCCGACCCCGACCGACAGCACCCCGTCCGAGCCGCCGGCGTCGTCCGGCCCGTAGCGACGCCGGAGAACGCCTCGCCGGGGTCGCCTCTGCTACCCTGTGCCAGGTCCTTGCAGCCGGTCCCGTGAGACCGGCGTACCGGTCCCGTGAGGCCGGAAGGGAGGCTCGATCGAGCGTGTCCGCGCAGCTTCGCCGTGACCCGGTCCGCCTCCCGTTCCTCGTTCCGCCGGACGAATACCCGGCCTGATGCAGATCCCGCCGTTCCCGCTGCCGAGCGCGATCGTCGACCCGCGAGTCGGCGACCTGGGCCCGGCGCTGCTGGCCCTGGCCGACGGGACGGTCTTTCCGGGGATCGCCTTTGGGGCGCCGCTCGCCGCGGGCGGGGATCTCGTCGTGAACACCAGCCAGACGGGCTACCAGGAGGTCTGCACCGACCCGTCCTATGCGGGCCAGGTCGTGGTCATGACCTACCCACTCATCGGCAACTATGGCCGGTTACGCGACGACGACCAGTCCGAGCGACCCTGGCTGCGCGGGCTGGTCGTGGCCAATGCCACGGCGGCCGTCGTCGAGAAGGCCGCCCAGTTGGCGGCGCTGCTTCGCGACCAGGGCATCCCGGCCATCGCCGGGATCGACACCCGGGCGCTGGCCCGCCATCTGCGGACCCACGGCTCGGTCCCGGGCTGGGTCGGGCCGCCCGGCGCCACGGACCCGGTCGCTGCCGTCGCGGCCGCCCGGGCGCTGCCCCGCTGGGAAGACCAGGACTTCGTCGAGCTGGTCTCACCAGAGGCACCGCGCGAGGTCGGTGACCCGGCGGCCGGCGGGCCGCTCATTGCGATCGTCGACTACGGCCTGAAGGCCAATATCGTGCGGTCGCTCCGTCGCCGCGGGGTCCGGGTGCGGATCCTGCCGCACACCGTCGCGCCGGCCGACGCGCTCGCCTCGGACGTGGACGGGCTGGTCCTGTCTCCTGGGCCCGGGGATCCATCGCGGCTGGCCGGCCCCGTGGCGCTGGCCAGGGCGGCCATCGCCGACGGGCGGCCGCTCCTGGGGATCTGCCTGGGTCATCAGATCGTGGGCCGGGCGGCCGGGGCCGACACCCGCCGTCTCCGCTTCGGGCATCACGGCGCCAACCACCCCGTCCGCGACGTCGACAGCGGGCTGGTCCAGGTGACCGCCCAGAACCACGAGGTCCAGGTCGTCGCCGACTCGCTCCCCGCCCGCGGCGGCTTTCACGTCAGCCAGGTCAACCTCAACGACGGGTCGGTCGAGGGGCTGCGTCACCGCGAGCTCCCGATCGAGACCGTCCAGTACCACCCCGAGGGGGCCCCGGGGCCGCTCGACGCACTGGCCGTGTTCGACCGGTTCGTGACCGCCTGTGCCATACGCCGGGGCGCCTCGTCGTGAGTGGTGCCGGGGCTCCGGAATCGGTCCTCATCCTTGGCTCAGGCCCCGTCGTCATCGGCCAGGCGGCCGAATTCGACTATGCCGGCACGCAGGCCTGTCGCGCGCTCCGCGCCGAGGGCGTCCGGACCATCCTGGTCAATTCCAACCCCGCCACGATCATGACCGACCCGACCGTCGCCGACGTGGTCTACCTCGAGCCGCTCACGGTCGAGGCCGTCGAGGCCGTGATCGCCCGGGAACGTCCCGAGGGTCTGCTGGCCGGGCTGGGCGGCCAGACGGCCCTCAACCTGGCGGTCGCGCTGGCCCGTGCGGGGGTCCTGGAGCGCCATGGAGTCCGGCTCATCGGCACCCCGCTCGCGGCGATCGAGATGGCCGAGGATCGCGAGCTGTTCCGATCCCTTCTGGACCGGATCGGCCAGCCCTACGCCCCGTCCTGGATCGTCGAGGGCGCCACGGCCGAGGAGCGCAAGGATTCGGCCGACGCGGCGCTGCACGAGATCGGCCTGCCGGCGATCGTCCGACCGGCGTTCACCCTGGGTGGCACCGGCGGCGGGATCGTCGAGACCGAGACGGCCTACCGCGAGCGGGTCCGGGCCGGCCTGAGGGCCAGCCCGATCGGCCAGGTCATGGTCGAGCGCTGCCTGGTCGGCTGGGGCGAGATCGAATACGAGGTGATGCGCGACGCCGACGACACGTGCATCGCCGTGTGCTCGATGGAGAATGTCGATCCGCTGGGGGTCCACACCGGCGACTCGATCGTGGTGGCCCCGGTCCAGACCCTGCCCGACGCGGTCCACCAGCGACTCCGCAGCGCGGCACTGGCGATCATCAGGGCGCTCGGCGTCGAGGGCGGCTGCAACGTCCAGTTCGCGCTCAGCCCGGATTACGAGGACTTCGCGGTCATCGAGGTCAACCCGCGGGTCAGCCGGTCCTCGGCGCTGGCCAGCAAGGCGACCGGCTACCCCATCGCCCGAGTCGCGGCCCAGATCGCAGCCGGACGCCGCCTGGCCGAGATCCCCAACGTGGTGACCGGCACGACCGTGGCCGCCTTCGAGCCGGCGCTCGACTACGTGGTGGTCAAGCTGCCTCGTTTCCCGTTCGACAAGTTCCCGACCGCAGACCGGACGCTGGGCAGCCAGATGAAGGCGACCGGCGAGGTGATGGCGATCGACCGGACCTTCGGTTCCGCTCTGAACAAGGCGCTGCGCGGGCTGGAGCAGGCCGGCGTCGGCCCGCTGGCCGAGGATCCGGCCTGGGAGCCCAGCCTGGCTTACCTGGCGGCCGTTCTGGCTCGGTCGGCCGACGCCGCGACCGACGAGACCGATGCGGACGATGAGGCCGACGGGCCGATCCGCTGGGTCGACGCGGACGGACAGGCCTGCGAATCGACCCGTCACGCCGAGCGCGCCGCGGCCCCGATCGTCCTGCGTCAGTTCCTCGGTCCATCCGACACGCGGCTGTGGCGCGTCCTGGCGCTGTTGCGGCGAGGGGTGGCCGAGGCCACCGTCCACGAGGCCACCGGGATCAACCCCTGGTTCCTGGCCGAGTTCGGGCGGGCCGTCGGCCTCGAGCACGACGTGGCGACGCTCGGCCCGCGCCTGACCGATCCCACCGATCCAGAGGCCGCGACCCTTCTGGCCACCGCGAAGCGGGCCGGCTTCGGCGACCGCGAGCTGGCCACGCTGGCCGGCGTGGAACCGGACGACCTGGCCCGGACCCGCGACGCGCTTGGCCTCCGGCCGGGCTACGCGATGGTCGACACGTGCGCCGCCGAGTTCGCCGCGGAGACGCCCTACTTCTACGCCACGTACGCCGCCGCGGGTTCGCCGCCGGAGGCCCCACCGGTGGCCCGACCGGCTGCCCTGGTCATCGGCTCAGGGCCGGTCAGGATCGGCCAGGGGATCGAGTTCGACTATTGCGCCGTCCATGCCGCGGAGTCCCTCCGGCGCCAGGGCTGGTCGGCGGTCATGATCAACTCGAACCCCGAGACCGTTTCGACCGACTTTGACGCCAGCACCCGGCTCTACTTCGAGCCACTCGACTCGGAGTCCGTGCTGAGCGCGATCGAGGCCGAGACCGGGCTCGGCGCCGAGACCCTGCCGGCCTTCGTCCAGTTCGGTGGCCAGACACCGCTCAACCTGGCGGCCAGGCTGGCTGCCGCCGGTGTCCCGCTCCTTGGCGCCGATCTCGAGGCGATCGACCAGTCCGAGGAGCGGACTCGTTTCGCCGCGCTGCTCGACCGACTGGGCATCCCCCAACCCGAGGGTGGGATGGCCCACAGCGTCGAGGAAGCGCTCACGATCGCCGATCGGATCGGCTACCCGGTCATCGTCCGTCCGTCGTTCGTCATCGGGGGGCTGGCCATCGACTTTGCCTACTCGGCCGGCGACCTCGTCCGGCAGCTGGCGATGGCGACCGTGGTCGACCCCGACCGGCCCGTCCGGATCGACCGCTATCTCGAGGGCGTCGAGGTCGACGTCGACGCGATCTCGGACGGGAACGACGTGCTGATCCCCGGCCTGCTCGAGCACATCGAGCGTGCCGGCGTCCACTCCGGAGACTCGGTCGGGGTCTTCCCGCCGCAGACCGTCTCGCCGGGCGATCGCGAACTGATCGTGACGACCATGGAGCGTGTCGTCCGGGCCCTGGGCGTGCGCGGCCTGGTCAACGCCCAGTTCATCGTCCGCGACGATGGCGTGTACCTCATCGAGGTCAACCCGCGGGCATCGCGGACGGTGCCGTTCCTGAGC
The DNA here is from genome assembly GCA_039931975.1 of Chloroflexota bacterium. Lineage (GTDB taxonomy): Bacteria > Chloroflexota > Limnocylindria > Limnocylindrales > CSP1-4 > Chersky-267. The sequence goes on from JBDTQW010000001.1 coordinate 26,527, forward strand.
AAAGTGACCGGCGTGCCGATGGTCGACCTGGCCGTCCGGATCGCCCTCGGCGAGACGCTCCGGGAGATGGGCTGGCCGGGTGGCCTGTTGCCGCCCCCGCCGTTCGTCGCGGTCAAGGCGCCGGCCTTCTCGACGGCCAAGCTGCGTGGGGTCGACCCTTCGGTCGGGCCAGGCATGCAGTCGACCGGGGAGGTCATCGGCATCCACGAGGACCCCAGGGTGGCCCTGGCCAAGGCGCTCCTCGGCGCTGCGCTGGTGCCGCCCCGGGCGGGTCCCGACGGCGCGCTCGCCCTGCTGACGATCGCCGATCGCGACAAGCCCCTGCTCGGGCGCCTTGCGGCGGGGCTGGCCCGGGCCGGCTACCGGTTCGCGGCGACCGCCGGCACGGCGGCCGCCCTCGCCGCCCTCGGCTACGAGTCCCGGCCCGTCGCGAAGTACGGGGCGGGGGAGGGGGCCGAGGGGGAGGGGTCCGAGAGCGTCGCGATCATGGATCTCATCGAGTCCGGCGAGATCCACCTCGTGGTGAACACGCCGACCCCCCAGTCGGGCGCCGTCCGCGACGCGGCCGAGATCCGGCTGGCGGCCACCGCCGAGGGGATCCTGTGCCTGACCGCGATCGAGACCGCGGTGGCCGCCGCAGAGGCACTCGATCCGGCCGTCGTGGATCGGCTGGCCGAGGTCCGCCCGCTCGGGGAGTGGGTGACGGGCGCGCGCGTCGCGGTCTAGGGTTCGCGGGGCACGACCGCGGTCGTGGGCGTGAACGCTGGCCCGGTCGCCTCCGGTGTCTCGCTCACCACGGCCTGGCCGAGCGACCACAGGGTCAGCGCGGTCAGACCGACCATGAGAAGGGCCAGCGGAACCTGGCGCAGCTGAACGGACCCGATCCCTGCGCCGGACGGGCTAACGGACGGTCCGCTCGCCTCGAGGACGGCGGTCCGGTGGCCGGCCCACGCACCAACGACGTGGCCGCCGACGACGGCCACGAGCTGGATGCTCCAGGCGACCGCTCCCGGCAGCCAGTCGGTGGCGGGCTCGAATTCGCCGATCCCGAGCAGGTCCCAGCCCTGGCCCAGTGGATCGGAGAAGGCGAGGAGGATCCGCTGCCCGTCGAACGCGACGAAGGTCAGGTAATGGGCGATCAGGTAGCCGATCGAGATCGGGATCAGGCCCGCAACCAGTGCCCGGATCCCGACGACCCGACCGACGGCGATCGCGATCCCGGCCATCAGCCCAAGCCAGGCGGCCAGGAGCAGCGTCTGCTCGAGGATGGTGGGCACCCCGAACAGATCGAAGAAGATCTGGGTCTGGGACAGGCCGTCGAACAGGATGCCGCCGACTGACAACGCGACCAGGACGAGGCTAGCCAGGTCCGTACCCGGCTCGAGCAGCCCGGCGCCGAAGGACCGGACGCGGAGCTGCTCCGGCTCTCCCGGCTCGGGCTCGTGCTCCTTCGCGTGCAGGTGAGCGAGTGGTGCGATCCGGCCGACCAGGTCGAACCAGACCGAGAAGACCTCGCCGTTCTGCCGCCAGGCAGTCGGCCCGAACTGGACCATCCCCGCGACGGTCACGACCGTATAGCCAAGCAGGACGATCCCGAGGGCCCGACCGCCGGCTGTCGCCGGCACGGCCAGCTCGAACCAGATGAACACCGCCAGGCCGAGGACCGCCGGCCAGCGCCCAAGCCACTCGGGGTAGGGCGCCGGCGGAGCCCCGGCGACGCCGACGCCCCGGAGGGTCCAGGAGCCGAGTCGGTGGAGCGTCGAGAACGGGTCCAGCCAGGTCCAGGCCGGCCCGACGAACGCGCAGATCAGGGCCAGCCCGACCCAGCCGTACGTCCACAGGAAGAGCGAGGCGACGTCGCCCGGTGATGCCCCATCGAGCACGACCGAGCGCAGGACGATCCAGATCCAGGCCAGCAGGCCGATAGCGGCGAGGACGCGGCGGACGACCGCCGGGACCCGGACGACCCGTTCATCGCTCGGTGCGGAGGGCGCGAGCTGCGCGCCGGCCGCGCGGGCTCCCATCACGACGACGGCGAACGACGCGGCGACGGCGAACGCCGCCCCGATGAGATAGGCACCCAGCGGGATCGGCGACGGGAACCGTCCGGTCAGCTCGTGAGCGGCGGCGATCCCCGGGGATGCGAGATAGGCCACGGCGATCGCGGCCGCGAGGGCGAGGGTCGCGCCGATCCGCATCTGGAGGTGGCGCCGGCGGAACGGATCAGATCGGATCACGTGCCCCGAGTCTAGCTCGCGACGGCCGATCAGGGTTCGGCGGAGAGGCCCTTCGGGCCGACACCGACCGACGTCCTGGAAAGGTCGCGTCCGGTCGACGACAGCGCACCCCGGACCGGGTTCACGACGTCTGCGGTCAGCGTCCACGTACCGGCGTCGGGCGGAGCCACGAGGGCGACGCTCAGCGCAACGGCCTGACCGGGCGCCAGCTCGGCGGGCACCTCGGCCGCCGGCAGCTCGGTGCCGTCGTCCGATCGCCAGGACAGGACGAACAGGGTCGGGGTCGCGGGCGCGATCGTCCGAGTGCCTTCCGCCTCGAGGACGGGCGTCCGCCAATCGAGCGAGCCGATGTTGGCCAGACCGACCTTTACCTTGAACCGTTCGCCGGCGGTGACGTCACCGACCGCGGGCAGGCTGACCCTGGCGGCAAACGGATCCACGACCTCGACGACGACGGTGCGGAAGGACCGCGATGGCGTCCTATGGCCGACCTCCGTCAGCCCGAGGCTGAGTCGATACCGACCGGGGATCGTCGGCACCGGGACCGCCGCGCGGAACCCCGACGAGCTGGGCCGATCGGGAGCCGACGAGGTCGTCGCAGCGACGGGCGGGGGAGGGAGTCCCGCACCCGGCGACGCACCGTCGAGCACGGCTCGCAGGAGCCGCGGCGGCTGGGCCACTCGCGCCGCTGCCACGGGTACCCAGCGGCCGACGAAGCGGTGGGCCGCCGGGTTCGGGAAGCCACTCGAGATGTGCAGGCCGACCGACACCCGGAGGACCGACCCTGCGACCGCCGTCGTCGCGAGCCGGGGGCTGGTCAGGTCATAGGCGTGATCGGTCAGCGGCGCGGTCTGGGGCTGGTGGCGGACCGGAGTCGCCGCGGCCATCACCTTGCCGCGGTCGATCGTGGCGAAGCGATGAAGCGCCTCGACGTTGATCCACTCGCCGGGATAGTGGCCCTCGGCGAGGGGGTCCATCAGCCAGACCTTGCCGTGGATCCGGTCGTACGTCTGGATGTAGACGGCGTGGCTGTTGTTGCGGCGGTTGGCGAAGGCCCGGTCCCAGCGCGTGAAATACGCCGACAGCCGGCCGTACTCGCCGATGAGCACCGCTCCGCCGTTGTGCTCGATCCGATCCAGGAGCTGCCACCAGGTCATCGTGTCGCCGGACCCCGGCGAGAAGCGCAGGCGGATCCCGGTGACTGCCCCGACGCCACGCGCCAGGTTGTACAGGCTCGAGCCGCCCTTCTTGTCGTTGGATGCGCGGCGCAGGACACTCTGGCTGACCCGGACGCCCCCATGGGTCCACTTGTCGACGAGCATCGCCCCCGCCGCCCACACGCAGTTCTTCTTCATCTGCCAGACGCGATGGGGGGTGTACTCGCGGGTCGGCCGATCGGGCGACGACGTCGCTTCAGCCGGGACCGGGGTCAGCCACGTCGCGTCAGCTTGGGCGGGCAGGGTGGCAGCGGATCCGGCGACCACGACCAGTCCCACGACGACGCGCGCGATGAGGCGCAGAGATCGGGCGCGTCGGGTCAGGGGTGGGACATCGTGGGGCACCGCCTGATCCTGTCAGCCCCGGTGACTTCCTCCCATCGCCCGTACGGTCGGATCGTGACGGTACGTTCGGCCCATACGCGGGGCGTCGGAGCGGCGACTCAGCAGGGTTGACCGGTGGTCGAATGGGGTTCGGTCGCTGCTGGATCGCCGGCCAGGACCGTCCCGACCGTTACCAGCCGCCGACCCAGCCGGACCCGCGCGCCGCGCGGTCGATCGGATCCTTCGGCCCGGTCGGCGGGGCGATCCAACGCGTTGGCCAGGTTCTCGGCGCGGACCCGCGTCCGCTCCTCGTCGAGCCGCCTGCGGACGACGAAGAAGTCGTTATCTGGGTGCACGGTCCCCTCCTTTGCGCTATTCATCTCATCCTCTTGTAAGTCATTCATCTAACATGCGGTTAACAACGGTCCCGAACTTGGCGGCGACCGGGGTGGCCGCGGCCCAGTGGGCTAGTGCAGCAGGTATTCGATGAGGCCCGCCCCGTTGGCCTCGATCGTGCCTCGGCGAAGGCTGTAATAGGACAGCCCGCCCTCTTCGGTGAGGGTCACCAGACCCGCCGCGCGGAGGAGCGCAAGGTGGTGCTTGATGGTCGGCTTCGACAGCTCCAGGGCAGCAGCGATCTCGGTCAGGTAGTGGTCGCGGCCGACGAGCAGGCGCAGGATCCGCAGCCGGGTCTCGTCGCCCAGGGCGCGATGGAGCCGGACCACGGCCGCGGGCGGCGCGAGGGGGTCGCCTGCATCGAGCGCCTCGTCCGCGATGGGATAGCCGAACATCCGCCAGTCCTCGCCACCGAACACGAAGTTGTAGGGGCGGGCAAAGTAGGACGGAGCGAGGATCACCCGGCGGATGCCTGGTTCGGCCAGCCAGCGGATCCCCCTGGTCGTGGCCTCGATGAGGTCGGTCGGGCGGAGCGTGGCGATCGCCCCGGCCCGGGCATCCACGTCACGCCGGATCATCGTCGCGATTCGGCGCTCGATCGGCTGGAAGAGGGGCAGCCACTCGCTGAGGACCTTGCGCGCCGGCCCGACGATCGAAGTGGGGTCGCGATACATCGCCCGGAGCCGGGCGACCTTGTCGGGCGAGTGCGAATCGGCCAGGCCGCTGACCAGCTCGTCGATCGCGGCCTCGTCGCCGGCCAGCACCTTGTCGGCCAGGCGGCGGCGGTCGGGATCGCGCAGATCGTCCGCGACCACGGTCCGGGCGATCGCCGCGTCGTCGAGGCCGTTCAGCAGGGCCACCAGGCCCGCCGCGTCGTGGACCTCGGGTCGGTCGACGGCCAGGCCGGCCAGGACCACGCACAGCTCGATGCCATACAGCTCGAGCGCCGTCCCGGTCCGCGCGCGCAGGGTCGTCTTGGCCTCGTCGAGCCAGGCGCGGTCGGCCGCCGGCAGGTCGTCGGTGGAGCCGGCGTCGTCGGACAGGCTGAACACGAAGTCGTACAGGGTGCGCACGTCGAACTCGACTTCATAGGGCGCGGCGCCGCTCCGCGAGAAGTCCCGGACGATGGCCCGGGCGCGCGCCTCCGGGCTGTCGGCGGGCTGGGGCCGGGCTGATGTGCGGACCATCGGTGTGCCCCGTCTCCTAACAGGTGTTAGACGACAATCTAACATGGCGCTCGGTGCTGTCAAGTCCCGGAGCGACGAGGGCGCGACGGCTGCTACGATCGGCTGCGTGTCCATCCCCATGGTCGAGTTCACCGACGAGCGCCTCGCGAACGGCCTCCGGCTGATCATCGCCGAGGATCACCTCGCGCCGGTCGTGGCGGTGAACATCTGGTACGGCGTCGGGTCCAAGCACGAGGTGCCCGGCAAGACCGGCTTCGCTCACCTGTTCGAGCACGTCATGTTCCAGGGCAGCCGGAACGTGGGCAAGGCCGAGCACATCGCCCTGGTCCAGGCCGCCGGCGGGACGATGAACGGCACGACCTGGCTCGACCGGACCAACTACTTCGAGACGATGCCCTCGCATCAGCTGGAGCTCGCCATCTGGCTCGAGGCGGATCGGATGGGAACGCTCCTCGACGCCCTGTCCCAGGAGAACCTCGACAACCAGCGCGAGGTCGTCAAGAACGAGAAGCGCTGGTCGTATGACAACCGCCCGTACGGGAGTTGGTCGGAGAAGCTCCAGGGCCACCTGTACCCGCCCGAGCATCCATATCACCACCCGACGATCGGGTCCATGGAGGACCTCGACGCGGCCTCGGTGGAGGACGTCTCCGCCTTTTTCCGGACCTACTACGCCCCGAACAACGCCGTGCTGAGCCTGGTCGGTGACGTCGACCCGGTCGCGGCCCGGGCCTGGGCAGAGCGCTACTTCGGAGGGATCCCGCCCAATCCGGCGATCCCGCCGCTCGGCGACACGAGCCTGCCGCCGATCCTGGGCGAAGAGCGTCGCGAGGTGGTCGAGGATCGCGTCCCGCTGCCGCGGATCTTCTTCGGCTTCCGGGCGCCGGCCCTCGGCGATGAACGGCTCGATGCCATCGACGTGGCCACCCAGGTCCTGGCCGGCGGCAAGGGCAGCCGGCTCCACCGCCGGCTCGTCCGTGACGATCGGATCGCCCAGGACGTCGTCGGGTTCAGTCTCGGCTTCGTCGCCGGTGCCTCGATCTGGGCGGGCTGGGCCACGGTCCGGCCGGGGGTGCCCCTCGAGCGAGTCGAATCGGTCTTCCTCGAGGAGCTCGAGCGGCTGGTCCGAGAGCCGGTGACCGCCGACGAGCTTGCCCGTGCCCAGGCGCTGATCGAGACCGAGGAGCTCGGGGCGCTTCAGCGAGTCGAGGAGCGAGCCGACCGGCTGTCGATGTACGCCAGCCTGTTCGACGAGCCGGGGCTCATCAACGAAATGCTGGGGCGCTTCCTGTCGGTCACGCCGGAACGGATCCAGGCCGTGGCGGGCGAGGTCTTCCGGGCGGACAACCGGGTGGTCATGACCTACGTCCCGTCGCTGCCGCCCGTCGAGGCGGTCTCCGAGGACGAGACCCCGTCGGCCCACGTGGCGATCGACGAGGAGGAAGTGGACGCCGACGTGGAGTCGGGCGGAGAGGAGGACGCGGCGTGAGCGGCCCCGGCGACTCCGTCGTGGTCGCCGAGCGACCGACCGGGGGTCACCCTCGCCCGTACCTGTTCCCGCCGTTCGAGCGGGTGGTCCTGGCCAACGGCCTGAAGGTGCTGTCCGTCCATCTCCCCGGTCGACCCCTGGTCAGCGCCCAGTTGGTTTACCTCAACGGCGCCGCCGACGAACCCGCGGCCGAGGCCGGTTCAACCGTCCTGTCGGCCCGAGCCCTAACGGAGGGGACCGACCGCTACGACGCCATCGCCCTGGTCGAGGCGACCGAGCGCCTGGGCGCCGGACTCCACGCCGATGCCAGCTGGGACGCCTATTCGGTCGGGATCGAAGTGCCGGCGTCGAGACTGGCTCCCACGCTCGACCTCCTGGTCGAGGTCGTAGCGCACCCGACCTTCCCCGAGCCCGAGGTCGAGCGGATCCGTGACGAGCGCCTGAACGACATCCTGCAGGCGCGGGCCGATGCCCGCCGGCGCGCCGACGAGGCGTTTGCCGCGACCATCTACCGGGACGACTCGCCATACCACCGGCCTTCTGCCGGGAATACGTCGACGGTCGCCTTGCTCGATCGGGAGCGACTCCAGCGAGCCTGGACCCGCGGCCTCGATCCCGCTCGGACGACCCTGGTCGTCGCCGGCGACCTGACCGGCCTGGACGTGGCCCGCCTGGCCGAGGACCTGATGGCCGGCTGGTCTCGTGCCGAAGGTGCGCTCGAACCGGGCCCGATCGGGGCCCGTCCGACCAAGGGCGGACGACGCCTGCGCCTGGTGGACAAGCCTGGGGCACCGCAGACGGAGATCCGGGTCGGCCACGTCGGTCTGCCTCGGGGCATCCCCGACTTCCACGCCGTGTCCGTCCTCGGGGCGATCCTCGGCGGGCTGTTCAACTCGCGGCTGAACATGAAGCTGCGCGAGGAGAAGGGCTACACCTATGGCGCTCACGCCGGCTGGGACCTGCGCCGCGCGCCGGGGCCGTTCTCGGCGCGGGCCGCGGTCAACACCGAAGTCACCGCGGCCGCGCTGAGCGATCTGACGGCCGAACTCGAGCGGATCCGATCCGAGCGGGTCACGGACGCCGAGCTCCGGGCGGCCCGCGACTTCTTGATCGGGGTGTTCCCGCTCCGCTTCGAGACGCCCGGTCCGATCGTCCAGGCGCTGTCCGGGATGGTGATCCACGGCCTCCCCGACGACGAGCTGACGACCTATCGCGACCGGATCGAGGCGGTCTCGGCCGCCGACGTCCTGGCCGCCGCCCGTGCCCACCTCGACCTAGAGAAGGCATCGGCTGTCCTCGTCGGGGACGCGGCCGTCGTGGCGTCGAGCCTCGAGGTCGTCGGCTTCGGTCCGGTCGAGGTCATCCGCGACAGCGAGGAGCTGGTCGAGGCCTGATCCGGCCCGGGTTCGCGCGAGTTCGTCAGCTCTACGAGCGTCCGGACCAGCTGGACCGAATAGGTGGTTCGCAGACCGCGGGGTGCAGTGACTGAAACCTTGGGGCGTCGGCGTGTCTCGATGACAGTGAGCCGCCAAGGACTGCGGCGTCCCGAACCGTCACACGGGGGATCCCGTTTTGGACAACAAGCGAACGCTCAAGGCCATCGGAAGCGGTGCCGCTGCGGCGCTCATCCTGGCCGGTGTCACCCTCGGCGCGGATGCGCTTCTGCGAGTGCCGGTCGCGACCCAGTCGGTCGTGCTGACCGCCGACGAGACCAATCCGGCTACCACCCCGGCGGCGCCCGAGACGCCCGGCGCGGCCGATACCCGCGAGGCGCCCGAGACGCCCGATGCGGCCGAGACCCCCGAGCCGACGGAGACGCCCAAGGCCAAGAAGCCCGGCACGTCGAGCGCGACCGACAGGTCGAGCGCAACCGACACGGACGGCGACGTCGAAGACGAGAGCGACGACAAGGACGATGGCGACGTCAACGACGATCATGATGGGAGCGGCGACCACGACAACGGCGATGCCAGCGACGACCACGACGGCGACGACGCCGGTGGCGACGACGGCAGCGGCGACGACTGAGACCGCGTCAGGGCCATCCCATGGGTCCGTTCGGCCCCGCTGAGGTGACCAACGGCCCATGCCGGTGGGACGACCGCCGGACGCATCATCGGACCGGAGACCGCCGGCTCGACGCATCGGATCGGCGGCTCTGGTGAACCGGAGCTCACAGGATCGAAAACGCCGCCACCTCGATCACGTCCGGACGATCGCCCGCGGACATCGAAGCCCGCCGGGCGGTCGAGGCCGTCCTCGGCGGCGACCGTGACGCGTTTCGGGTCCTCGTCGAGCGCGAATCCGCATCGGTGGTTCGCACCTGTTATCGGGTCCTCGGCGACCTTCACGAGGCCGAGGACGCAGCCCAGGAGGCATTCGTGATCGCGTATCGCTCGCTCGCCGGTTGGCGCGGCGACGGCTCGTTCGGCGCCTGGCTCGGCCGGATCGCCGTGCGCAACGCGGTCCGTCGGGCGAAGGCGCGCCGAACGACCGCCCGGATCGATCCGGCCGACCCGGATCGCCTGATGGGCTCTGGTGCGAGCGAAGGCGCAGACCGGGCCGGACTCGCCGCGCTGGCGCTGGGGATCGGCCGCTCGAACGATCCGGCGGTCCTGAGCCTTCGCGCGGAGCGCGCCAACGCGCTGCGGCTGGCCGTGGCCCGCCTGGATGAGCCCTATCGCGAGACGGTCATGCTCCGGTTCTATGGCGAGCTGTCGCTCGCCGAGATCGCGGCCCAGACAGGTCGCCCGATCGGGACCGTCAAGACGCATCTCTTCCGCGGGCTCGCGAAGTTACGGGCCATCACGGCCAGCGAAGGTTTCGACCGGTGACCAACCTGTTCCACCCGAGCGAGCTGACCGGCGGGGATGCCGTCCAGCCGACCACGGCGGATCTGGGGCAATCGCTGTTGATCGCCCGTGAGCTCGAGAGCCTCCTGGCGGCAACGGACGTCCACCCGTCGGATCGGTTCGTCGATCGAGTCATGTCCGCGGTCGTGGCGCAGCCGCTCCCGCAGCCGGCCGTGGCGGCCGGGCTGGCCCTCCGAGGGGGACGGTTCGGGGCGATGCTCGCCGCCCTTGCCGACAACTGGCGGATCACCTTCAGCGGCGATCACCCATTCCCGGTTCGCGCCCAGGCCCTGGCCTTCGTCCTCGTCGCCGTTCTCGCCCTTGGCTCAGTGGGTGGGGTGGCGACGATCGGTGCCGTTCGCCTGCTCGGGCCGGCACCCAGCGTGGCCGCTCCGGCTCCGACGCAACAAGGCCCGGTGGTTGAGCCGACGCCGAGCCCGGTGCTCGGCCCGATCATCGCTCCGACGGATCACGAGGGCACCCCAGAACCGAGCACGACGCCCGAGCCGACAGAGACCGCCGAGCCGACCGAGGGGCAGGGCCCTGCCAAGACCCCGCGGGGGACCGAGACGGCTCAGCCCTCGGAGACCGACGAACCGAAGGAGACCGACGAACCGAACAAGACCGAGGAGCCGGGCCACGGTCACGTGGACGGCGCCAGCCCCGACTGAAGTCTTCGAGCCGCGGCGACCGACCGCGGCGAGGGGCGACCCCGAGGCGCTACCCTCGTCGGGTGATCGTCGTCATCGGCTCACCGAGGCTCCGTCCCGGCTCCCCTGAGCGCCTGTCGGAGGCCGCCGGTCTGGCTGCCGGGATCGCCCTGGCCGCCCGCGGCCCGGGTCGGCAGGTCCAGCTCGTCGGTCGTGTCGGCGAGGACCCCGCCGGCGAGTCGGTCCTCCTGGCCCTTGCCCGCAACGGGATCGGTCACGCGGCCACGTTGCGCGACGCGGTCCACCCGACGGCCGTCGTGCCCGCCCCGGCAGAGGTCGACCCGGACCTCTTTGCCGACCCGGCCGATGCCCCAGAGGTCGAGTGGAGCTCGCTCGGGCCACCCGGCACGGCGACCCTCGACAGTGGCGACCTCGAACTGGCCCTGCGCTATCTCGATGGGTTCTCGGTCGTTGTGATCGCCGAGCCGCTCGAGTCCTCATCGCTCGAGATCGTCGCGGAAGCCGCAGCCTACGCCGGCGCAGTGCTGGTGGTTCTCGCCCCGACCGGCTCCCAGCCCGAAACGGTCCCCGCCGGGTCGATCGTCCTGGAGGCGCCCGCGTCCGATCCCGACGGCGCCTTCGCCCGGACGGTCGGCGCTTTCGCCGCGGCGCTGGACACCGGGTCCGATCCCGCGGAGGCGCTCGAGGCGGCGACCGCCGCCGAGGGCTGGCAGCGCGCCGAGGGCTGACGACGCTCGTCGGGTGTACCGGGAACGGGCCGGCCTCCTCAGCTCGCGAGCGGCCGGATGAGCTCCGGGCCGTTGTTCCGAACGTTGTTGACCAGCTGGGCCACCGCCACGATCTCGAGCGGCTCGCTGGGCGATGGACCGAGCAGACCGTGGAGCTCGCCGACGTCCTGGAGGGCCGGGTCGAGCCAGAGCGCCCAATCGACCGGCTCCAGGATCGCGGGCATCCGGTCGTGGAGCCCGGCGATCGCGTCGTTCGGGTTGGTCGTGACGATCGTGAACGTCCGCCGAACCGTATCCGTGGCCGGATCGCGCCAGCCCGACCAGAGGCCCGCGAGGGCAAGCGGCGCGCCGTCGCGACGGTGGATGTAGAACGCCCGGCGAGCGGAGCCGTCGCGCTGCCATTCGTAGAAGCCGTCCGCGGGAACGATGCAGCGGCGGCGTCGGAAGCTTTCGCGGAACGCGGCACTGGTGGCCACCGTCTCGGCCCGCGCGTTGATCCGGCCGGCGGCCCGCCGCGGGTCGGTCTCCCAGTGCGGGATGAGGCCCCAGGCAAAGCTGGTGATGGCCCGCCGGTCGCCCTGCTCGACGACGACCGCGGCGGCGTCCGTGGGCGCGAGGTTGAAGTGGCCGCCCGGGTCGTCGACGAGGGGCTCGGCCTCGAACAGGGCCGCGAGGTCGGCCGTCGGACGTTGCTGGGTGAACCGGCCGCACATGGTCCGATCCTAACCTTGCTAGAGTCCGCGCGATGGATCCGACCGTCCCGGACACGGGCGCCACTCCCGCACCGGACCCCCGGATCTCCGGGCCGCTCGACCGCGAAACCGCCCTGACCTTCCTGGCGATCGGCGACCGGCTGCTCACTGGGGGCGAGTTCGACGCCGCCAGTGGCTATTACCAGCGGGTGATCGGCTTCGACGACCCGGCCATCACCGCAGCCGCGATCCTGGGCGTCGGCAACGTCCTGTACCGACTCAGTCGCGGCGACGAGGCCCTGGCCACGTGGCGCGAAGCGCTTAAGCTGGGGGAGACCCCGAGCGCGTATCCAGTCTGGCGCCAGATCGCCGCGGCGCTGGTCCGCGAAGGCAAGCTCATCGATGCTGCTGCCGCCTACCGCGAGGCCGATCGGCTCGCCCCACCGGGGGACAAGCCCGAGATCGCCTCGCGGCTCGGCTGGCTGGCCAAGGAGACCGGCGATCCCCGCGGCGCCCGGCGCTACTTCGCCCGGAGCCGGGGGCAGACCGGACTGCCGATCCCCCTCACGTACCTGATCGTCGGCCTGACCGTCGTCGTGTCGCTGACCGCCGAGACGCCCGACGGCTCCGACATCGTGCAGGCGCTGGCACTGGACGGGTCGGCCGTGGCGCGCGGCGAATGGTGGCGACTCCTGAGCGTGACCCTGGTCCACGGCGGGCTGCTCCACCTGGGCCTGAACATGTACGCGCTGTACCTCGTCGGGCCGATCGTCGAGCGTATCTACGGCTGGAGGCTGTTCGCCTTGATGTACGTCCTGTGCGCGCTGGCGGGCTCCGCGGCGAGCCTGGTCTTCGGCACCCCGGGCGTCCCGTCGGTGGGTGCTTCGGGGGCGATCTTCGGGATCTTCGGGGTGGTCCTCGCAGCGACCCGTATCCACGATCCGGTCCTCGACCGGCAATCGCGGATGCTCGTCAGCCAGGTGGGCGGGATCATCGTCCTGAACCTCGTCCTCAACGTCTTCTTCAACAGCGTGGGCGGCAATATCGACATCGGCGCCCACATCGGCGGACTTGTCGCCGGGCTGTGGCTCGGGTTCATCCTGGTGCCGGGCAATGTCCGATCGGTCCGCGACCTCTGGCAGGTGCCGGCCGGGTCGTCCGCGGGAGACTCCGCGGGTACCTTCGACGCGCGGGTGATCACGCTGGTCCGAGTGCTGGCCATCGTCGCGCTGTTGACAGCCGTCGTGGTCGGGGTTGGGATCGGAGCAGATCGTGCCCGCTCGGTCCGCCCATCGACGATCTCCAGGGTCAGCGTCCTTGAACCGGCGCATGGTCCCAGCAGACCGGCAGGTGAGCGGGGCGTCCCGGCGCTCAGCCTGCCGGCGGACGTAGCGTCATGGGCAGGATCACGCTGAGCCGGGCCCCGTGCGGGGCGACGTTCTCAGCCACGGCCTCGCCACCGTGCGCCCGGGCGAGCTCGCGGACGATGGCCAGCCCCAGGCCGGTCCCGGAGCCGCTCCGGCTCGGGTCGCCCCGGTAGAACCGCTGGAAGGCGCGCTCGACGTCACCGGGCGGAAAGCCCGGGCCGTCATCCGTGACGCTCAGGACGAGGCCCGGGACACCGTCGGGCCCGACCGCGGCGACCGGGCGTGCCGCCAGCCAGACGTGACCACCCGGTCCGCCGACGGCCGCCAGGGCGTTGGCCACGAGGTTGCCCACGATCCGCTCGACCGCCAGGCGGTCCGCCGCGAAAGTGAGCTCTTCGGTCCTCGCCGCCGCGTCGGGATCGGCCAACAGCTCGATCCCGGCGGCGGCCGCCGCGGGCGCAAACCGGGCGACGCTCTCGGCGATGAGATCGCCGGCCTCGACGCGTTCCGGTCTCAGGCCGGCAGCGCCGTCGCGCAGGCGCTCCATCGCTTCGAGCTCGGCGACGAGCCGCTCGAGGCGGGCCGCCTCCTCGGCGATCGCTCTCGCGGCTCTCGCGGCGTCGTCCCCGACGGCGGTCCCATCGGCCAGCGCAGCGGCGAACCCGGCGATCACAGTCAGCGGTGTGCGCAGGTCGTGGCGCAGATCGGCCAGCAGCCGCGACTCGCGGCGCCGAGTCTCGGTCAGCTCCGCGGCCATCGCGTTGAATCGATCGGTCAGATCGCGGACCTCGGTCGGACCCTCGAGGGGCAGCGGCTGGGGGTCGCCGCTGGGCAGGTCGGCACTGGCTGCGGCTAGCCGACGCAGCGGACCGGTCACCGAGCGGGCCAGGACGTAGGCGATCGGCGCGCCGGCCAGGATCACCAGGATGAGGACCGCCGGCAGCGTTCGGGTCAGATCGCGAACCGCGTCGGCGCCGGACGTGTCGGGCACGAACAGGACGATCGCCCGGGGCCCGGCGGCATTCGGTCCGCGCAAGGTCGTCGCGGCATACAGGTAGGGCTTGCCGTCGGCTGCGTCGATCGAACCCGTGTCGACGTTCCCCCGACCGGCCGTCGGGTCGAGCGGGAACCGGGCGATGGAGACGCCACCGCCGCCCAGGTCCGTGGCACGCCCGTCGCCCATCAGCAGCTCGACCGCGACGCCCTCATCGGCCACCGCGGCCCGCAGATCGCTGAGGATCTGGCGGAGGTCGCCAGCAAGGGTCGCGGCCCGGAGCTGGAACACCAGGGGCTGCGTGGTCTGGGCCAGGCCTGCCGTGGCAGCGTCGGCGTGGAGCTGACGAAGCGCAACGAAGAGGGTCGCCCCGACCGCGACGAGGGTGATCACCGCGACCGCCACGAAGGCCAGGGCGATCCGGGCGCTGAGCCTGTCGATCACGTCGGTGGGATCGGCTCACGGACCGGCGGCAACAGGCGGTAGCCCAGGCCGCGGACCGTCTCGATCCGGGGCCCGTCGTCCGCCAGCTTGCGCCGTACCTCGGCGACGTGGACATCCACTGTCCGGGTCTCGCCAGGGAAGTCGGTGCCCCACACGCCCTCGAGCAGGGCGTCGCGGGTGAGCACGACCCCCGGGTCGCGGGCGAGGGCCGCCAGCAGGTCGAACTCGCGCGCCCGCAGCTCGAGGTGGCGCTCGCCGACCGTCGCCTCGCGCCGGCGCGGATCCATCCTGAGCGAGCCGACCTCGATCGGCCGGCCGGCACGGGATGCGCCGGAGGTCCGTCGCAGGATCGCCTTGATCCGGGCCACGAGCGCTCGCGGGTTGAACGGCTTGGTCACATAATCGTCCGCGCCGAGCTCGAGGCCGACGATCGAATCGACGTCGTCGTCGCGGGCGGTGAGCATCAGGATCGGCGTGTCGCCCCGGCGGCGGACCTCGCGACAGACCTCGAGGCCGTCGAGCCTGGGCAGCATCACGTCGAGGATGATCAGGTCCGGCTCATGCCGACGGTGGAGCTCGAGGCCGCTCTCGCCGTCGCCGGCGGCGATGACCGCCCAGCCTTCCTTCTCGAGGTACAGCCGGAGCAGCTCGACGATGTTGCGCTCGTCGTCGATGATCAGGATCGTCTTCATCCGGCCGAGGATAGCGGGCCGGTCGGGGCCCGTTCGCGCGCCATGTAAGCGGAGCGTAAGACGTCAGCCCGGCAGGGCGCCCGCAGCGGCTACGAGGTCATCCGCTGCCGATCGCAACCGGGCCGCGTCCTCCGCGGAGAAGCGATCGTCGCCGACTCGGTCGTCGACCGCGCTCCAGAACCGGGCGGCCTCGCGACGGGCGTCTCCATTGTCACCGTTCTGTATCGCCCGCTCGAACTGTTCGAGCGAGGACTCGAGGGCGTGGGCATCCTTGCGCTTGAGCGACCCATGGTCGATGGCGTCGTCGACGGCGGTCCGTGCAGCGGCCGATGCAGCCAGCGCCCGGGCCACCGGGCCGGGCGTCGGCACCGGGGTCGGGGTCGGCGTCGGCGACGGCGTCGGCGTCGGCACCGGGCTGGGCGTCGGCGTGGGGGATGCGGTCGGGGCCGGCAGGGACGGGCTGCCCGCGGTCGGGTCGGGACCGCCATTGCCTCGCCCGCCGAGCACCGAGGCGAGCAGCCAGGCGCCGGCAAGAACGACCAGCACCGCCTCGATGGCGACCAGCCCGACGAGGCGCCTCGATGGTCGCCCTGCCGCGTTCTCCGACGGGACCGCGACCGAGCGCACCGTCGGGGCGTCGCCGTCGAACGGCGACCGGACGCCCGACCCGACGGCGGCGATCGCGGGCAGAGGCCGGGCAGCGCGGGCCGGGCGGCTCGCCCGGAGCGCGGCGGTGAGGGCCGAGCCGAACCGGGCCGCCGAAGGCCGGTCGGCAGGCGACCGCGCAAGGGCGGCCGCGACCGGCTCGTCGTAGGCGGTTCCCAGCAGGGGCGCGGCCTGGGACACCGGCGGCGCGGCGATCCGGCTCGCCGCCACGATCTCGGCCAAATTGGCGACCGGCCGGGGCAGGGTCCCGGTCAGCCCGAGGTAGGCGACCACGCCCAACCCGTGAACGTCGCTCGCCGGCGATGCGGGCTCACCGGCGAGCTGCTCGGGCGCCAGATAGGCCAGCGTTCCCACGGTCGTCTCCGGCACGGTCAGATCGCTCGGCTCCGCGAGGGCGATGCCGAGGTCGGCGATCCGGGCCCGACCGTCGCCGAGCAGGATGTTCGACGGCTTGAGATCGCGATGGACGATTCCCTGGAGATGGAGGGCATCGAGACCTGCCGCAACGTCCACCAGGATCGGGATGAGCTCCTCGGGCGCGAGGGTGCCCAGGTCCGACGCCGCCAGCCGGTCGGCGAGCGAGCCGTCGGCGCACAGGTCCATCACGAGGAACGGGTCGACCCCGGCCGCTGACTCGTCGGGACCGACGTCGTGGATGGCGACCACGTTGGGGTGGCTGAGCGCCGCCAACGCCCGGGCCTCGCGGTCGAACCGGGCGGCCAGGACCGGGTCGCTGACATGGTTGGGGAGGAGGATCTTGACCGCGACGTCACGGCCCAGGCGTATGTCGCGGGCGCGATAGACCGTCGCGAATCCACCGGACCCGATGCGGGCCAGGAGTCGGTAGCGGCCGACCAGGCGGGTCCCGATCCGGGGCATGGTCGGCAGGGTACCCGATGGCGGTGGATGACCTACGATCGGCCGATGTTCGCCACGCTCGTCGGCGGCTACCCCGCAACGGATCCCGGCAGCCCGCCGGATCGGCCCGTCGACGACCTCGTCCGGGCCATCCTGGCTGAGCAGGCCGAGGCCGGCCTCGCGCTGCTGACGGACGGCTCCCTGCGCTGGCCGGATCCGGCCGAGACGATCGCGCGGGTCCTGCTCAGGACCGATCCTGCCGTGCCGCGGCGGGAGGCGCCGCTCACCCTGGATGCCTGGCGGTTCGCGGCGGACGCTGCCGGCGACATCCCGGTCAAGCAGTGCCTGCCCGGGCCGTACAGCCTCGGGCGCCGTTTCGCCGAAGGCGAGCCGGCCCGGGCCGATCTCACCAGGGCCTTCGCCGACGCCCTTGCCCTGGAGCTGGTCGATCTCGGCGCCGCCGGCTGCCCATTCATCCAGGTCGACGAGAACGCCGCGGTCTCGATCGGCCCGGACCCGGCGGAGCAGGCGCTCTTCCGCGATGCCCATTTGCGGCTCCTGGACGGCCTCGGCCCGGCGGGCGATCGGCCCCACCTGTCGTTGGCGATCAGTGGCGGGAACGCCGACCTTGCGGGCGGGGAAACCATCTTCGCGGCGCCGTACGACAGTCACCTGTTCGACCTCATCGCCGGGCCCGACAACTGGCGCCTGATCACCACCGCTCCGGCCGAACGGGGGATCGTCCTCGGCGTCGCCGACGCCGGCTCGGCGCAGGTCGACGAGCCCGAGGTCATCGTGTGGGCCGTCGCCTACGCATCGGCCAGCCGCGGTCGCGGTGACGCACGGATCGGGATCGCCCCGTCGGGCAGCCTGGCGGGCCTGCCCCGGGACGCAGCCCGGGCCAAGATCGAACGGCTCGGCGAGATCGTCAGGCTGGTCGACCGGCGGGCCGAGGAAGCCATCGCGGCGTCGCTCGATCCGCGCACCGTCGACAGTCGCAGCGCCGCCCTGGGACGCTGGACGCCGCCCGAGGCGCGGTATGCTCGGCCCGTCCGGGCGCCGCGTGAAAGGAGCTGATGATTAGCGAGAGCTGGCGATGATCTGCGAGAGCTGCGGGACCGAGAACCGAGCCGGCCGGCGGTTCTGTCGGTCGTGCGGCAACGCGATGGCGGCGCTCTGCCCAGCATGCGGCTCGCCGGCCGAGCCGGGCGACCGCTTCTGTGGCACGTGTGGCAACCCGCTCACGGCGGAGACGGGCGTCGCCGCCGCCGACGGTCCCTCGGCGGGCCCAGGCCCGGACGCCGGTCCGTCCGGAGCCGGCGCGTCGACCGAGCGCCGAGTCGTCAGCGTCCTGTTCGCCGACCTGGTCGGCTTCACGGCCCTGTCCGCCGATCGCGACCCGGAGGCGGTCCGCGAATTCCTCGACGGCTACTTCGCCCTGGCCCGAGAGCGGATCGGGCGCTACGGCGGCACCATCGAGAAGTTCATCGGCGACGCGGTCATGGCCGTCTGGGGCACGCCGGTCGCCCACGAGGACGACGCTGAGCGAGCGGTCCGGGCGGCGCTGGACCTGCTGGATGCGATCGCTGAGCTCCGCGCGCCGGACGGATCGGCGATCGCGGTCCGCGGCGCGGTCCTCACCGGCGAGGCGGCGGTTGCGATCGGCCGTGACGGCCAGGCGATGGTCGCCGGGGATCTCGTCAACACGGCGTCGCGTCTCCAGAGCGTGGCTCCTCCAGGCTCCGTCCTCGTCGGAGAGGCCACCGTCAACGCCTCGGAATCTGCGATCGTGTACGAGCCGGCCGGCGACCAGCTCCTCCGCGGCAAGGAGCTTCCGGTGTCCGCCTGGCGGGCCGTTCGCGTCGTGGCCGGGCGCGGCGGGTTCGGCCGGACCACCCGGCTCGAGGCGCCGTTCGTCGGTCGGGACGACGAGCTCCGACTGCTCAAGGAGCTGCTTCACGTCACTGCCCGCGACCGCCGAGCGCGGCTGGTCTCCATCCTCGGGATCGCCGGGATCGGCAAGAGCCGGCTGGCCTGGGAGCTCGAGAAGTACATCGACGGGTTGGTCGAGGTCGTCTACTGGCACCAGGGCCGTTCTCCGGCGTACGGCGACGGCGTGGCGTTCTGGGCCCTCGGCGAGATGATCCGGGGGCGGGCCCGGATCGCCGAGTCGGACCCGCCTGACATTGCCCGGGTGAAGCTCGCGACGATGGCCGAGGAATACCTCCCGGACCCCGACGAGCGGACGCGGGTCGAGCCCCGTCTGGCGACCCTGCTTGGACTGGGGGGCGAGTCCGCCGGCAGTGCCGAGGAGCTGACCGCAGCCTGGCGCACGCTATTCGAGCGGATCGCCGACCGGGGCACCACCGTGCTCGTGTTCGAAGACCTCCATTGGGCGGACGCCGGGCTGCTCGACTTCATCGAGAGCCTGCTCAGCGCGTCACGGAACCGCCCGATCCTCGTCATCGCTCTAGCCCGGCCCGAGCTGATCGAGGATCGCCCGGGATTCGGCGCAACGCTCCGGAACCACACCCGCCTCGATCTCGCGCCGCTGACGGACGAGGCGATGGACATGCTCCTCCTCGGTCTCGTCCCGGGCATCCCCCAGGCGGCCCTGCGGACCATCCGGGATCGGGCAGCGGGCATCCCGCTGTACGCCGTCGAGACCGTCCGGATGCTCCTCGACCAGGGGCGTCTGAGCGAGTCCGAGGGCCGCTTCCGGTTGGTCAGCGACCTGGGATCGCTGGCGGTCCCGGAGTCGCTCCAGGCGCTCCTCGGGGCACGGCTCGACACGCTCGACGAGCCCGCCCGCGAGCTCGTCGAGATCGCCGCCGTCCTCGGCCTGAGTTTCACGGTCGACGCCCTCGTGGCCTTGTCGGACCGGCAGGAAGCCGAGGTACGCCGCCGGCTCGATGGCCTCGTCGCGCGGGAGGTCTTCCAGTTCGACGACGATCCCTCGTCTCCGGAACGAGGCCAGTTCCAGTTCATCCAGGGGGTCCTGCGCGAGGTGGCCTATACCCGGCTCGCCCGACGAGAGCGGCTCGCCCGACACCTGGCGGCGGCGAACTACTACGAGACCCGAGCGGGCGAGGAGCTGGCCGGGATCGTGGCCTGTCACTACCAGGACGCGCTGAACAGTGCTCCGGACGACGCTGATCGGTCCGAGCTTGCCGTGCAGGCCGGGACCGCCCTCGAGGCCGCCGCGAACCGCTCGACCGCGATCGGCGCCCACGCCAGCGCGGCAGGCTACCTCGGGGACGCCGCCAAGCTAACGACCGATGAGGCCGAACGATCCCGGTTGAACGAGATGCGCTCCAACGCGTTGGGCGCCGCCGGCCAGCTCGACGAGGCCGGGAACCTGGCTCGTGAGCTCGTCGAGCTGGGCCGCCTGCGTGGCGACCGAGGCCTCGAGGCGCGAGCGGCGATCAGTCTCACCGCCGCCCTGCTCGGGAGCGGTCGTCCGGCCGATGCGCGGCGCGAGGCCGAGGCGGTCCGGGCATCGCTGGGGCCCTTCGCGGACGAGGAGCCCGACGGGATCCGGCTGACAGCGGAGGTCGCGCGAGCCCAGCTGATGAGCGGCGACCATGGCGCCGCGCTCGAGCTCATCGAGGCGACCCTTCCGATCGCGGAACGGCTCGGGCTGCGAGAGGTGATGGCCCAGCTCCTGCCGAGCTGGGGCTGGGCGTTGAACGGCGACGGTCGGCCGATCGAGGCGCTGGCGGTCCTGCGCGGTGCGCTCGCGTTCGCCGAGCGCGAGGGCCTGTTCGAGGCAGAGATGCGTTCTCGGATGAACCTGTCCTCGTTCGCGGTGCGCGAGTCGCCGGCCGAGGCGCTCGAGGTGGCCTGGACCGGCAGCGTCCATGCGCGCGAGCGTGGCTACATCGGCTGGTCGAACTCGGCCGCAGGAAACGTCGCTTCGTGTGCCCGTCCGCTCGGTGAGTGGGACCGGATCGAGTCGATCGGGTCCGAGCTCGACTCGCTCGGCGATTGGCTCAGCCCGTGGGACTTCGCGGTCCCGGCCGAGATCTGCATCATCCGCGCGTATCGCGGCCGAGCCGCGGAGGCGCGCGACCTGATCGAGCGGTTCGAGCGCCAGTTCGGCGACATGTCGGACCCGCAGATCCAGGTGACCCTCATCTTGCTTCGCGAGAGCATGGCCCTGGCCGAAGGCGACCTGGCCGAGTCCATCCGGGCCAGTCGCGAGGCCCAACGGTTGCTGGACCAGCTCGGGACCGAGGACCTGTTCTCGGAGGCGCTCGCGGCGGCGGTCGAGGCGCTCGATGCCGAGCGCGTTGGCGAAGTGGCGGACGCGATCCGCCGCGGCGGGGCCGCCGGTCGCGTCTCCGGCGCCGTTCTAACGGCGGCATCCGGCGCGCTGCGGGTCCTCGACGGCGACCGGTCGGCGTTGGAGGAGCTCGACCGTGCGGCCGACGTGCTCCGGCAGGAGGGCGTCCGATTCGCGCTCGCCCTGATCCGCCGGGCCCGAGTCATGCTCGCTCCGGAAGACGCCGGAGCCGACGCGGCGGCGGCCGAGGCTCGGGCGATCCTGACCGACCTCGGGGCCGTCACGATGTTGCGGGGCCTGCCCGCTCCGTCCGTGGTGATGAGGGAGGACGAACCGACCGGCGCGCAGACGGCCCATGCCTCGACCGATCCGGGTACCGCGGGGGTGGCCCCCGGCTGACCTGCCGGCGGCCGTTCCAGGTTGCGGTTCCGGCTTGATTCCCAGGCGCGGGGGTGCCACCATCGCGGTTCACCTCTCCCGACCCGCTCCGTCCCCCGGAGAGGCGCATCGACCGGTCCCCGCGCACCTCGGAAGGAGAGCCCCGTGGTCGCTGAGCACGTCAAGCTGACCGTCAACGGCGTCGAGCGAGAGGTGGTGGTCGAGCCCAGACGACTGCTCGTACATGCGCTCCGCGAGGACCTTGGGCTGACCGGCACCCATGTCGGCTGCGATACCAGCCAGTGCGGCGCCTGCACGGTCCAGCTCGATGGACGAGCCGTCAAGTCGTGTGCCGTCCTGGCCGTCCAGGTCGACGGGTCCACGATCACGACGATCGAGGGCCTCGCCCCCGCAGACGGGCTCCATCCGCTCCAGACCGCGTTCTGGGAGAAGCACGGCCTGCAGTGCGGGTTCTGTACGCCCGGGATGATCATGGCTGCGGCCGACCTGCTGGCCGGCAACCCCGATCCGACCGACGACGAGATCCGGCACGCGATCGAGGGCAACATCTGCCGTTGCACCGGCTACCACAACATCGTGGCTGCGATCCGCGAAGCAGCGGCGACGATCCGGGCCGGTTCTGCGGCCCCCATCACCGTCAACGCCTGAGAGGAGGCTCCCGATGGCCACCGACGTCCTGGGCGCCTCGATTAAGCGTGTCGAGGACCCGCGTTTCATCACTGGCAAGGGCCGCTATCTCGACGACATCAAGCTGCCCGGGATGACCTACATGGCCATTTTGCGCAGCCCGTACGCCCACGCCAACATCCGCTCCGTCGACACCGCTGCAGCGGCCGCGATGCCCGGCGTGGTGACGGTCCTGACCGGCGCCGACGTCCCCTACAACCCGCTGCCGATGGCCTGGCCGGCCGGTGGCTCGTCGGGGGTCCAGAACAACATCAACATGCCCCGGGCGCTGGCGACCGACAGCGTCAAGTGGACCGGCGAGGGCGTCGCCGCGGTCATCGCCGAGACGCCCGAGCAGGCGGCCGACGCGCTCGATGCGATCGTCGTCGACTGGGAGCCGCTGCCGACCGTGGTCGACGCCGAGAAAGCGGTCCAGGACGGCGCGCCGCAGCTCCACGAGAACGCTCCGAACAACGTCGTGTTCGAGTGGACGGTCGGCGACAAGGCCGGCACGGACGCGGCCATCGAGGCTGCGGAGGTCGTGGTCCGCCAGCGGATCGTCAACCAGCGGCTCATCCCCAACCCAATGGAGGTGCGCGGCGACATCGGCCTGTACAACCCCGGCACCGAGGAGTACACGGTCTGGATGTCGAGCCAGACGCCGCACATCCAACGGCTCCTGCTCACCGCCTTCGTGACCGGCATCCCCGAGCACAAGGTCCGCTGCATCGCTCCCGACGTCGGCGGCGCGTTCGGGACCAAGATCTTCTGCTACGCGGACATGGCCCTGGTCATGCTCGCCTCGAAGCTCATCGGTGGACGCCCGGTGAAGTGGGTCGAGACCCGGCGGGAGAACTACCAGAGCACGACCCACGGTCGCGACCACA
Source organism: Chloroflexota bacterium (assembly GCA_039931975.1). Classification (GTDB taxonomy): domain Bacteria; phylum Chloroflexota; class Limnocylindria; order Limnocylindrales; family CSP1-4; genus Chersky-267. The sequence goes on from JBDTQW010000001.1 coordinate 49,578, forward strand.
TCACCTACCTGGAGATCGCGGGCAATCGCCAGGGGGAGATCAGCGGGCTTCGGGTCAAGACCTATGCCAACCTCGGCGGCCGGCTCTCGACGATCGGCCCGGGCATCCCGACGACCCTCTACGCCCGCGTCCTGGCGGGCTGTTACAAGATCCCCAACGTCCATTGCGAGGTCACTGGCGTCTACACCAACACGACCTTCGTCGACGCCTATCGCGGCGCCGGACGGCCCGAGGCGACCTACGTGATCGAGCGCGCGATGGACCTGTTCGCCGACGAGATCGGAATGGATCCTGCGGCGATCCGGCGCAAGAACTTCATCGCCCCCGACCAGTTCCCGTATGACAACCCGTCGGGCCTCGGCACCGCGGTCAACGGCGAGAAGATCTACATCGATTCGGGCAACTATGAGCCGGCCCTGGACAAGGCCCTGACCGCCGTCGGCTACTACACGCTCGACAAGGACAAGGCCGAGGCGCGCAAGCGCGGCAAGTACCTTGGCGTCGGCCTGTCGACCTACATCGAGGTCTGCGGCGTTGCGCCGTCGAAGTGGATCGGCGCGGTCGGCGAGGGCTGGGGCGCCGCGATGTGGGAGTCGGCCAATCTCAAGGTCCACCTGACCGGCAAGATCATCCTGACGATGGGTACCCAGCCCCAGGGCCAGGGTCACGAGACGACTTACTCACAGATCATCGCCTCGGAGCTGGGCCTGCCGATGGAGGACATCATCGTCCAGCACTCGGATACCCAGGGGACGCCGTTCGGCTATGGCTCGTACGGCAGCCGGACGGGGTCGGTCGGGGGGACCGCGGCGGTCCTGGTCGCCGGCAAGATCCGCGAGAAGGCCCGCCGTTATGCCGCGCACATGCTCGAGGCCTCGGTCGACGACATCGAGGTCGAGGGCAACGAGTACCGGGTCAAGGGCTCGCCCGAGCAGAAGAAGACGCTCCAGGAGATCGCCTTCGCGCTCGATCTCGGGTTCAGCCTGCCCGACGGCATGGAGCCATATCTCGACGAGACCGTGTACCACGACACGCCGAACTGCACCTGGCCGTTCGGGACCCACGTGGCCATCGTCGAGATCGACGAGGAGACCGGCGTCGTCGACCTCAAGCGATACGTCGCGGTCGACGACGTCGGCAAGAAGATCAACCCGATGATCGTCGACGGCCAGCTCCACGGCGGGATCGTCCAGGGCGTCGGGCAGGCACTCTGGGAGGAGGCCGTCTACAACGACGACGGCCAGCTCCTGTCGGGCACCATGCTCGACTATGCGCTGCCCAGGGCGTCCTGGCTGCCGGCGCTCGAGCTGGACGAGACGGTCACCCCGTCGCCGGTCAACCCGCTGGGGGTCAAGGGCGTCGGCGAGGCCGGCGCGATCGCCAGCACGGCGGCCGTGGCCAACGCCGTCATCGACGCGCTCAGTCCGCTCGGCGTGCGTCATCTCGACATGCCCCTGACGGCACCCAAGATCTGGGGCGCCATCCACGGGAAGGAGGCCCGCGCGTGATCCCGGCAGCCTTCAATTACACCCGTCCCGCTGATCTGGCCGCCGTCCTCGAGCAGCTCGCGAACGGCGGGGACGGGGTCAAGGTCCTGGCCGGAGGCCAGAGCCTCATCCCGCTCCTCCGGCTGCGCCTGGCCAGCGCCGCCACGCTCGTCGACATCGGCGGGCTGCCCGAGCTGCGCAGGATCCGCGAGCTGCCCGACGGCGACCTGGGGATCGGCGCGACCGTCACCTACCGGGAGGTCCTCGACTCGGAGGTGGCGACCGCACGGGTCCCGCTGCTGGCCCTGGCCATCCAGGGCATCGGCGACGTCCAGGTACGCAACCGGGGCACCCTCGTCGGCTCGATCGCCCACGCCGATCCCGCCTCGGACATGCCCGCCATCGTGCTCGCCCTCGACGCCACCCTGACGATCCGCTCGAGGCGTGGTGAGCGGGAGGTGGCCGCCGCCGACTTCTTCGAGGGCCCGTTCGTCACGGGACTGGAAGATGACGAGCTGGTGACCGAGCTCCGGATCCCGGCTCCACCGGCCGGAGCGGGGATGGCCTATCGCCGGCTCGAGCAGCGCGCCTCGGGCTATTCGATCGCCGGCGTGGCAGCCGTCGTCGGCCGCTCGGGCGGCTCGGTGACGACCGCCCGGGTGGGCATCACCGGCGTCGGCGATGCCGCCTACCGGGCGGCGGCTGTCGAGACTGCGCTCCTCGGCACGAGCGGCGACGCGGCGGCGATCGCCGCGGCCGCGGCGCACGCGACCGATGGGGTCACCGTCGCCTCGGATATCCACGCCGGGGTGGAATATCGGGCCGAGATGGCGCGGGTCCACACTCGACGGGCGATCGAGGCGGCGCTGGCCGCCAGCGACTGACCCCGGCGGGTGCGGCTCGAGCGGATCGTCCCGGGTCGCCCCCCGCCGCCAGGGTTGGCAGGGGCGGTACTGACCCGTGACCTGGTCGTCGACGGTCGGCGCTGGGCCAAGGGTCGCGTCCTGGGCGTCGACGACCTGGCGGCCATCGGGTCGCCGACGGTTCGGGTCGAGGGCGGGCCGCGCAGCCTGGCCGCCGGCATCGCCGTCATCGTCCTCGAACCGACCGACCTCCACGAGGACGAGGCCGCCCGCCGGCTGGCAGCCGCCGTCGGCGGCCCGGGTGTCGTGGTCCGCGGACCGGCCGAGAGCCGCATCGACCTGTTGGCCGCGCACGACGGGGTGGTCCACGTCGGGGCGGCCCAGGTGGAGCGCCTCGACCGGATCGATCCGGTCGAGGTCTTCACCGTGTTCGACGGGCAGGTCGTCCGGGCCGGCGAGCTCGTGGCCAGCGTCAAGGTGGCGCCACACGTCGTGCCTGCGGCGACGATCGAGCGGGCCGAGCGGATCGCCGCCCGGTCCGGGTCGGGCGGACTCGTCAGCGTCGCCGGTTTCGTGCCCCGCCGGGTCGCGGTGGTGGTCAAGGAGTCGCTCCATGCCCCGGCTCGCGAGCGGTTCGAGGCGAGCGTCCGGCTCAAGGTCGAGTCGCTGGGCTCGTCCCTCGGCACGGTGGCCTACGTGGACGACGACGCCGAGGCCGTGACCGAGGCGCTCGCTGCCGTCGCTCGCGGCCGGGGCCGCGCCCGGGCCGACCTGGTGCTGACCGCCGGCTCGGCCAGCACGGATCCCTCCGACCCGTTCTTCGTGGCTATCGAACAGCTCGGTGGACGGATCGTCCGGCACGGGGTGCCGGCCCACCCAGGGTCGATGCTCTGGTTGGCTCGGATCGGGCAGACCGATCTTCTCGGGCTGCCGACCTGCGGGGCGTACTCCAAGGCGACCGCGGCCGACCTGCTCCTGCCGCGGCTCCTGTCGGGTGAACGAGCCAGCGCCGCCACCGTGGCCCGCCTCGGGGTGGGCGGCATCCTCACCCGGTCGATGCGGTTCCGGTTCCCGGCCTACGCCCGCGAGCTGGACGCGCCGGACGGCTGAGCGGCGCCCATCCGAGCGGGTCGCGTGTAGACTCGGCGCCATGCCACCCGCCCAGCCGATCCCGGTCCCCGGTCGCCCCGCCGGGACGACCACCGTCGATGGCATCGTCGCCGCGTTCAAGGAAGCCGACTACATCTGCGATCGGTCGCTGGCCACTGCGGTCTTCCTGGCCCTCGAGCTCGGCCGGCCGCTCCTCCTCGAGGGCGAGGCCGGGGTCGGCAAGACGGAGCTGGCCAAGACCCTCGCGACCACGCTCGGGACGCGGCTGATCCGCCTGCAGTGCTACGAGGGGCTCGACGTCAACTCGGCCGTGTACGAGTGGAACTATCCCCGGCAGATGCTCGAGATCCGCATGCTCGAGGCGGCGGGGCGGGTGGACCGGGCCACTGCCCACGACATCTTCGGGCCGGAGTTCCTGATCAAGCGTCCGCTGCTCCAGGCGCTCGAGTCGCCCGACGGCCGGGCCCCGGTCCTGCTCATCGATGAGATCGACCGGGCCGACGAGGAGTTCGAGGCGTACCTCCTCGAGATCCTGTCGGACTTCCAGGTCACCGTGCCGGAGATCGGCACGGTCCGGGCGGAGCTGACCCCACGCGTCGTCCTCACCTCGAACCGGACGCGCGAGGTGCACGACGCCCTGAAGCGGCGCTGCCTGTACCACTGGATCGACTACCCGAGCTTCCAGCGTGAGCTCGAGATCGTCCTGACCCGGGTTCCAGAGGCGCCCGAGCTGCTGGCCGGCCAGATCGTCGGCTTCGTGCATCGCCTGCGCGAGGCCGATCTGACCAAGGTCCCCGGCGTGGCCGAGACCATCGACTGGGCGTCGGCCCTGCTTGCCCTCGGTGCTACCGAGCTCCGGCCCGAGCTCGTCGACGAGACGCTGGGCGTGGTCCTCAAGTACGAGGAGGACGTCCGCCACGTCCGTGGCGAGGCCGGGCGGCGGATGCTCGACGAGGCCGTCGCCGGCGGCTGAGCCGGGACCGCCTGCCATGGCCGCCAAGCGGGACTCGCGCCGTATCCTGCCGCCACCGCCGGGCGGGCGGACCACCCTGGTCGTCGACGGCGAGCGCTTCACCGGGAGCGCCGTCCGCTTCGCGAGGGCCCTGAGGCAGGCCGGCCTGGCGACCGATCTCGGTGCGGCCATCGACTTCGCCCGCGCCCTGTCCATGGTCGACATCGGCGATCGCGAGCAGGTGCGCGCAGCCGGTGCGACGCTGTTCGTCCGTCGCCGCGATGATCTCGAGATCTATGAGGCGGTCTTCGACCGGTTCTGGCGAGAGCGGGGCCGGCGTCTCGGCAACGAGGGACCGACGACGATCGCGGACCCCGAGGCCGTCCAGGCCGAGGAGGACGAGGCAGGCGGCGTGGCGGCTGAGGAAGGCTCGGAAGGTAGCTCGCGCGAGGACGAGCGCGATGGCCAACCCGTCCCGGGCGACGAGGACAGTGACGACCCCGACGCCGAGCAGGCGATCGACGGCGTCCTTATCAGCGAGCAGGCGTACAGCGTCGGAGAGGTCGACCGGCACCGCCAGTTCGACCGGATGACCGCGGCCGAGCTGCGCGATGCGGAACGCCTGATCGACCTGTTGATCCCGAACCTCGAGCGGCGGCGGACCCGCCGCAGCGAGCTCCACCGGCACGGCCGGATCGTCGCTCCCCGGGCGATGTTCCGGCGCAGCCTGGCCACCGGCGGTGACGTCCTCGACTGGGTCTGGCGGCGACCGGTCCGCCGGCCGCGGGCGTTGGTCGTCATCTGCGATATCTCGGGCTCGATGGAACGCCACGCCCGGGTCCTGCTGCGGTTCAGCCAGGCGCTGGCCTCGTCGACCGTCCGGACGGAAGCGTTCGTCTTCGGCACCAGGCTGACGCGAGTGACCCGGATCCTCCGCGACCGCGACCGCGATCGGGCCCTCGACCGGGTGGCCGACACCGTGACCGACTGGTCGGGCGGGACCCGGATCGGGGCGTCGTTCCGCGAATTCAACCAGGTCTGGGCCCGTCGGGTCCTGCGCAGCAGCTCGGTCGTGGTGGTCGTGTCGGACGGCTGGGACCGGGGCGACCCGGCGCTGGTCGCGAGCGAGACCGCCCGGCTCCAGCGGAGCTGTCATCGGCTCATCTGGCTCAACCCGCTCGCGTCCACCCCCGGTTACCAGCCGCTTGCCGGAGGGATGTCCGCGGCGATGCCCTTCGTCGACGATTTCGTGCCGGCCGGAACCCTGGCCAGCCTCGAGCGGCTGGGCGTCCTTCTCTCGGACGCTCCGACCCGCCGCGAGGCGGAGCGACGGGCGCGCGGGTTCGGCGGTGAAGGGGCCCGTTCGGCCGGCCGGGCGCCCCTGGTCGAGAGCGTCCGGCCGCAGATCCACGACGTCGCCCCCGAGGTCGCCGCTGTCCGGACGGCGGGGGACGGGCCGAGCGGCACCGTGGCCCGGCCGCTCGATGGGCGCGGTCCCATTGGATGACCTGCCGGATGACCTCGCCGTCGACCCGGAGATGACCCGCCGGACGACCGCGCAGCGCGAACGGCGGTAGGCTTCCGGCATGGGAGTCCTGCGATGAGGGAGCTGTTCGAGACCCTGGCGGCGTGGCGCTCAGACGGGCTCGACGTCGGGCGGGCCGTTGTCGTCCGGACGTTCGGCTCGGCGCCTCGTCCCGAGGGTGCCGTCCTGCTGGCGGCGGCCGACGGCCGGATCGCGGGCTCGGTCAGCGGCGGCTGCGTCGAGGGCGCGGCCTACGAGGAGATCGAACGCGCCCGCCGCGACGGCGTGAGCCGGGTCATCCGCTACGGCATCAGCGACGAGCAGGCGTGGGACGTTGGCCTGGCCTGCGGCGGGACGATCGACGTGCTGGTGGAGGCCGCGGTTCGGCCGGAGGTGTCGGCCGCCGGCGTTGATGTCGAGCGGGGCCGGGCAGTGGTCACGCCCCTGCCGGCCGATTCGCCGGGTCCGGATTTCGGGCCCCACGAACCTGGCGCGGGGGAGCCGGCCGGGCCGGTCCTCGTCGTCGGCGACGATGGCTCGCTCTCGGGGTCGCTCGGCGATCCGGCCCTCGACGCCGAGCTCGTCCGGGCGGGGCTGGCGGCGCTGGCCAGCGGGACGTCGCGCACCGTCGAGCTCGCCGGCCGCTCGCTGTTCATCGAGGCCTACCCGGTCCGTCCGCGGCTCATCGTGGTCGGTGCCGTCCAGGTCGCCATCCCCCTCGTCGCGATGGCCCACGAGCTCGGGTTCGAGACGGTGGTCGTCGACGGGCGTCCGGCGTTCGCCACGACCGAGCGCTTCCCGTCGGTCGACCGGCTCGTGGTGGGCTGGCCGGACGAGGTGGCCGACGAGATCGGCCTGGGCCCGGCGGACGCGGTCGCGGTGCTCAGCCACGACGTGAAGTTCGACGAGCCGGCGATCGTCGAGGCGCTGCGGCGGGGCTGTCGCTATGTCGGCGCCGTCGGCTCGCGCAAGACCCAGGCGGATCGCCGCGAGCGCTTGTTGGCCGCTGGCGTGACCGTCGAGGAGCTGGCTCGGCTGCACGGCCCGATCGGCCTGGACCTGGGCGGCCGGGCCCCCGCCGAGACCGCCCTGGCGATCCTGGCCGAGATCGTGGCCGATCGACACGGCGGATCGGGCCGGTCCATGCTGGAGCTGACCGCCGCCCGAGCGTGATCGGGCCCCTTCGGAGGAGAGAGCGATCGTGGAACAGCGCGTCCCGGCGACCGTCGCGCCGCCTGCCGAGATCGAGGGCGGGACGCCGGACCTGCTCCGTCACACGGCCGATGTGGCCATCGCCTACCGTTCGTCCCTGGCCGAGCGTCGGGTGGGGTCCGCGCCCGGGCTGACCGCTGAGTCGCTTCGAGCCAGCCTCGGCGGCCCGCTGCGCGACCTCGGCGAGGATCCGCGGACCGTCATCGATGACCTGGTGGCCGGGGTCGAGCCGGGCCTCGTCGCGATGGGCTCACCGCGCTACTTCGGGTTCGTCATCGGCGGCTCGGTTCCGGCCGCCCTGGCCTCCGACTGGCTGACCTCGACCTGGGAGCAGAACACCGGACTGTACCTGGCGACGCCGGCGGCGTCAGTCGTCGAGGAGATCGTGGGTGGCTGGCTGCTGGACCTGTTCGGGCTGCCGCCCGGCAGCTCGGTCGGGTTCACCTCGGGCGCCACGATGGCCCACTTCACGGCACTGGCCGCGGCGCGTCACGCCGTCCTGCGCCAGGTCGCCTGGGACGTCGAGGAGGATGGCCTGATCGGCGCGCCGGCGATCCACGTGATCGTCGGCAAGGACGTGCACGTGTCCCTCGTGAAGGCCCTCCGGATGGTCGGCCTTGGTCGACGCCGGGCGATCCGCGTGGCGAGCGATGACGAGGGCCGGATGCGGCCGGCCGAGCTGCGACAGGTGCTGGCCCAACTGCCCGCTGGCCCGACGGTCGTGTGCGCCCAGGCCGGCGAGGTGAACACCGGCGCGTTCGATCCGCTCGATGAGATCGCCGACGTGCTGCGTGACCGGCCGGGCGCCTGGCTCCACGTCGACGGCGCCTTCGGCCTGTGGGCCGCCGCGGTCCCGGCGATGCGGTCGCGGGTGGCCGGCAACGACCGAGCGGACTCGTGGACCACCGATGCCCACAAGTGGCTCAATGTCCCGTACGACTCTGGCCTCGTCTTCGTTCGCGACGTCGCCGCGCATCGGGCAGCGATGGGTGCGGCAGCCGCCTACCTGCCTCCGGCCACGGGTGCCGAGCGCGATCCCTTCGATTACGTGCCCGAGCTGAGCCGGAGGGCGCGCGGCTTCGCGGTCTCTGCCGCGCCGCGCTCGCTCGGTCGGGCCGGCGTCGCCGAGCTGGTCGAGCGGACCTGTGCGGTGGCTCGGCGGATGGCCGAGCGGCTGGCGTCGGTTTCCGGCAGCGAGCTCCTCAACGAGGTGGTCCTCAACCAGGTCCTCGTCCGCTTCGACGACGACGATGAGCTGACTAGGGACGTGGCCGCCCGGGTCCAGGCCGAAGGCACGGCCTGGCTGGGTGGGACCACCTTCCACGGCCGCCAGGCGATCCGGATCTCCGTCTCCAACTGGGCCACGACCGAGGCCGACGGCGACCGCTCGGTCGACGCCATCGTGCGCAGTCTCGGGGAAGCCCGGGTCGCGCACGGTCGCCCGGGCTGAGCACCCGACCCGTCATCGACGCCGAGACGGACTCGATGACGCAGGCTGGCCGGTTCGGCGCCGTCGTCCTGGCGGCCGGGGCCGGTTCGCGCTTTGGAGGTCGCAAGCTCCTGGCGCCCCTCAACGGTCGCCCGGTCCTTGGTCACGTCCTCGAGGCGATCCGGGCCGCGGGGCTGAGCGACACGGTCGTGGTCCTCGGTCACGGCGCGGAGGCGATCGAATCGGCGATCCCGTGGGTCGCCGAGCGGCGGGTCGTCAACGCTGACCCCGACGCCGGGCTGTCGAGCTCGCTTCGTGTCGGCTTCGCCGCGCTCGACCCCGCCGATCTCGTGGGCGTCTTCGTGGTCCTGGGTGACCAGCCCCAGGTCGATCCGGCCGTGTTCGACGCCCTTCGCCGAGCGGAGGTCCGAGCCGCGGTGGCCTTTGTTGTGCCACGCTACCTCGGCGGCGGCGGCCCGAACCCGGTCCTCGTCCTGCGCGACGGCTGGCCCCACGTCGCCGCGGCCGACGGCGATCGCGGGCTCGGTCCGATCCTGGCGACCCATCCCGAGCTCGTTGCCGAGGTCGAGCTGGGCGGCTCGAACCCGGACGTCGACACCGCGGCCGACCTGGCCGAGCTGGCCTGGGCCGACCGCGTCCGGCGCAACCGCGACCAGGTCGACCGTCACCGCGAGGTGCCGGACGGACCCGACTTCTACGGCCCGATGACCGGTCTCTTCCGGGCCGATCCCCGGCGGACCGACGAGCCCCTTCTCGATGCCCTCCGCGCCCTGGCCCGACCGGAGGACAGCTGGCTCGACATCGGCGCCGGCGCAGGCCGCTACGCCCTGCCTCTGGCGTTGCGCGTCCGAGAGGTCCTCGCCGTCGAGCCGTCGGATGGCATGCGGGCGGCCCTGACCGAGCTGATGGACCAGCACGGGATCGTCAACGTCCGGGTGCTCGCCGACCGCTGGCCGCCCGAGCCGGGCTCGTCCGCGGCCCAGCTCCGGGCGGACGTCGCCCTTATCGCCAACCTGGGCTATGACATCGAAGCGATCGGCCCGTTCATCGACTCCATGGAGACCGCGGCCAGCCGGCGCTGCGTGGCCGTCCTGATGGACCGCCAGCCGTCGTCCATCGTCGATCCGTTCTGGCCGCCCATCCACGGCGAGGAGCGGGTCGCCCTGCCAGCCCTGCCCGAATTCCTGGACTTTCTCCGGGCCCTCGGCCGCCGGGCCGACGTGGCCCTGTACGACCGGCCGCCGCGGGGCTTCGACTCGCTCGACGAGCTGCACGGTTTCGTCCGCCGCCAGCTGTGGCTGGCCGAGGGCGGCCGCCAGGACCGCCGTCTGCGCGCCCTGCTCGAACAGAGTGCCCTGGAGGCCGCCGGGCGCTGGTCGCTGCCATTCGGGCGGACGCGGATCGGGCTCGTCTCCTGGACCCCGGCCGGTGCCGGCTCGACGACGGGCGCCGACGCAGCGGCACGGACCGTCTGAGCGGCGGCGCCGGGACAAAGCACGACCGTGGGACCCTCGTTGACTCGTCCAGTGGCCGGGCCTATCCTCGCGCAACGACCCCGTGCATCGCCGGAACCGGCAGCCGCGTTTCTCATCCTGCTGGACAGGGCGCCAGCCTCGAGTCGACATCCAGCTCGCGCGGCATTCCCCGTCGCGCATCGTCCCGCGGGGCGCAGAGGAGGACGGATGATCCCGAGTCAGTTCGAGTACGTCCGACCAGCCGGCCTCGACGATGCGCTGCGGATCCTCGCCGAGCGTGAGGGCGAGGCCAAGGTCCTATCCGGCGGCTACAGCCTCCTGCCGCTCCTCAAGCTGCGGCTGGCTCAGCCCGCCCTCCTGGTCGACATCCGCGACGTCGATGGCCTCGCCGGGATCGTCGAGACGAATGATGGGCTGCGGATCGGCGGCCGCGTCACGCATCGGCAGATCCACGAGGATCCGGCGATCCGAGCCGGATATCCGTTGCTGACCGACGCGGCCGGCGGGATCGGAGACCCGCAGATCCGCAACTGGGGCACGATCGGCGGTTCCTGCGCCCACGCCGATCCCTCCGCCGATTGGCCGGCGGTCCTTCTCGCCGTCCGAGCGACGCTGGTCTGCCAGAGCAGCACTGGGCAGCGCGAGGTGGTCGCCGCCGACTTCTTCATCGACACCTTCCAGACCGCGATCGAGCCGACCGAGCTGCTGGTCGAGGTCCGGATCCCGCGCTGGCCGAAGGGAAGTGGCGGGGCCTATGCCAAGCTCGAGCGAAGAGCCGGGGATTTCTCGACGGTCGGCTGCGCGGCGATGATCGAGATCGTGGGCGCTGGCACGATCGGGGACGCCGCGATCGGTCTGACCGCGGTCGCCGACAGCCCGTTCGCGTCAGCCGGGGCAGCCGCCGCGCTGATTGGCGCCAGCCCGAGCGAGGCGACCTTCCGCGCCGCCGGTGCGGCCGCGGCGAGCGAGTCGAACCCGGCCGCTGACGGTCACGGACCCGTCGACTACAAGCGGGCCATGGTCGAGGAGATGACCGTCCGGGCCTTGCGCAGCGCCGTCGATCGCGCGCTGGCGCAATGACAGGGAGCGTGCGATGACCACCCAGAAGGTCCACCTCACCGTCAACGGCGAGGCCCGCGAGGCGGAGGTCGAGCCGCGGCTCCTCCTCGTCCACCTGCTGCGCGACGTGTTCACCTTGACCGGCACCCACATCGGCTGCGACACCAGCAACTGCGGGGCATGCACCATTCTCGTCGACGGCGAAAGCGCCAAGTCGTGCACGATGCTGGCCCTCAGCGCCGAGGGCCGCGAGATCACGACGATCGAGGGCCTGGCCGACGGTGCCACCCTCCACCCGCTCCAGCAGGCGTTCTGGGACCAGCACGGCCTGCAATGCGGCTTCTGCACCCCGGGCATGATCATCCAGGCCTCGTGGTTGCTCGCCCGCAATCCCGACCCGTCCGAGGCCGAGATCCGCGAAGGGATCGCCGGTAACCTCTGCCGCTGCACCGGCTACGTCAACATCGTCAAGGCGATCCAGCAAGCCGCCGGCGAGCTGAGCGCCGTTGCTGCGGCCCCGGTCGTGGCCGCCGAGACGATCGATCCGGGCGCCGCCGATGCAGCCGCGGCCGGCTGAGCGAGGCGAACGAGATGGCCGCAGACGCGCTCCAGACGACGCCCGAAGTGGGCGGCATGGGCCACTCAGTTAAGCGCAAGGAGGATGCCCGCTTCATCCAGGGCCGGGGCGAATACATCGACGACCTGGTCCTGCCCGGCATGCTCTGGCTGGACATCGTCCGGAGCCCGTACGCCCACGCCCGGATCAAGGGCATCGACGCGACCGAGGCACTGGCGATCCCCGGTGTCCTGGCGGTTCGCGAGCCGACGGCCTACGTCGGGACCGGCGCCACGACCGGCGGCTGAGCGATCAGCCCGGAGGAGCGATGCATTTCGAAGGCAGAGTCGAGATCGCGGCTCCCCGCGACAAGGTCTGGTCGTTCGTCATCGATCCGACCGAAGTGGGCCAGTGCGGACCGGGTGTCGAGTCGGTCGAGGCCGTCGACGACAGCCACTTCAAGGCGAAGGCCAAGGTCGGCATCGGCTTCATCCGCGCCCGGTTCAACGCCGACGGCGAGATGATCATCATCTCTCCGCCGGAGCTCGCCGAGGTGAAGGTCCACGGCCAGGCGCCCGGCAGTGCCGCCGACGCGGTCGCGACGATCAAGCTGAGCCAGGGCGGCGAGGGCATCACGATCATGGACTGGTCGGCCGAGGTCAACATCTCGGGCACCCTGGCCAGCGTGGGCGCGAGGCTCATCGAAGGCACGGCCAACAAGCTCATCGCTCAGACGTTCGCGTGCATGAAGACCAAGCTCGAGGGCTGATCGGACCGCTCAGCGCTCGAGCGGCGACTGCGCAGGGGACGCCGATCCTTCGGACGGTCCTCCGGCCGCGACGCCAGCCGACCCCGCCGGCGCTGGGCGAGACCAGTGCTCGACCCCGATCCTCAGACGCTCCAGGTACGGCGGTGAGCCCAGGCGGGTGAAGATCTCCCCGGCCTCGACGGCTGCCGCCCGGGCGGCCGGGTCGTCGGGACCGACCAGCGTCGCGAACTCCAGGAGGCACAGGCCCAGATCGAATGGGAGATCGAGCTCGCGGAAGGTCGCGGACGCCGCGCGGTACCCCTCGGCGGCCTCCGATCGACCCCCTTCGAGCGCCGCAAGGCCTGCCTGCAGCGACCGCCGGATCGCCCCGGAATACCGGCCGCGTTCGGGGGCCGCGATCACGAGCTCATAGGCGGACCGAGCCTTCTGGAGATCGCGCATCGAGAGCGCCCAGCGCATCGCAAGCGTGGCGTACACGATTGCCGGCGCGAGCCTGGCGCCGGTCATCGCCTCGTCGAACGCCTCCTCGACATCGTTGTCCAGACCGACGATCTGTGATCGATCGGAATGCCGCCAAGCCAGGAACTCAGGCCGGGAGATATCCGTGGCGACCGCTTCGGAGGCCGACAGCAGCTCCCGCGCCGACCCGGCGTCACCACGCAACGCTGCAATGACCGCACGTGCGCTCAGGTTGGCGTCCTGATCGTAGGAGCTGAGATCGCCCGCTTCCAGCTCCTCGACGTTTTGTAGGGCACGGTCCCATTCCCCGAAGGCGATGCTGGCCTTCATCGTGCCCCAGGTCGCCCACCTGTACTGCTCGCCACTGCCAAGCGAGCGCGCCCGTTCGATGGCTTCGAGACTTACTGCATCGGCGGCCCGCGGGTCGTCGTTCCAGAGCTGTACCGCGAGATTGCTCCGGCCTCGCAGCTCCGCCGTCGTCAGACCATTGGCCGTAGCAAGCTCGATCGCTCCTCGGAGCAGGGCGATGCCTTCGACTGGCCTTCCCTCGGTATCGAGGATCGCAGCCTTCGTGACGAGCGCGTCGGCCAGGATCCAGACGGCCTCGAGTGGTTCGGCCATCGCGATCGCCCGTTCGATCGTCCCGAGCGCCCGGGGGTCGTAGGTCACCATGTAGGCGCGTCCGAGCTCGGCGTGGAGCGCGATCACGTCAGGTTCTCCGGCAAGCTCCGAGCAGGCTGCCAAGGCGGACTCGAGCAGGTCGATTGCCTCGGCCGACCGTCCGGTCTCGAAGTACGGCTGAGTCTGCCGGATGGTCATACGGGCAACGCCACGGAGATCGCCGATGGAGCGATACCAATCCGACGCTTCCCTCGCGGACCGCTCGGCGACGTCGAACCGCGTCGCGCGATTCGCTGCGACGGCGGCCGAGTCCATGGTCGCGGCTCGCTCGGCCGGATCTGTCGTGACCGTCAGAGCCTTTTCGAGGTAGCTCAACGCCAGGTCATTCGACCCAAGGGCGGTGGCCCGGTCGGCGGCGGCCCGCAGGGCGACCCGGGCCTGGGCGGCCAGCGCGTCCGATCCCGGGCCCTGGGGCGTCGCGCGGTACGCGTCGAGGTAGTGGCTGGCGAGGATGCCGGCCAGCTCCTCGCTGTCGAGTGTCTCGAAATAGCGCGCCGCGGCGATGTGACGGGCACGGCGTTCCTTCTTCGCCAGGGTGTCGTAGACGACCTCGCGGATGAGCCCCTGGACGAAGGAGTACTGACCTCGCTCGGGCGACCGGGGGTCTTCGTCGAGGGTGAGGATCTCCTGGCGGACCAGGATCCGGAGGCTCGGTTCGAGCCGTTCCGTCAATCGTCCCGTCAGGGCGGCGAGGGCGTCCACGGTGAAGGTCTGGCCGAGGACGGCAGCATCCTGGAGCAGCGACCGTTCCTCGCCCGCCAACCCGTCGATGCGAGCGGCGATCAGGCCTCGCAGCGACTCGGGGATCGCGAGCTCACGCGCGTCGCCTTCGAGCCGATAACGACCATCCGCTGGAACGAGGCGACCTTCGTCGACCAGCATCCGGAAGGTCTCGACGGCGAACAGCGGGACCCCGGCGGCACGCTCGACGATCCGACGCATGAATGGCCTGGGCAGGCCAGGGGCGACCCCGTCGAGCAGCCCGGTCATCGCCTCGTCCGACAGTGGCTCCAGGTGGAGCGCGGTGAAGTTGCGCTGGCCGGCCCCCCAGGTCGGCCGACGGTCGAGCAACTCCGGTCGGGCCAGGGTCACGATGAGGATCCGATGGTTGCGGCTCCACTCCAGGATCGATTCGATGAACGTGATGAGCCCGCTGTCGGCCCACTGAAGGTCCTCGAACACCAGGACGACGAGACCTCGCTCGGCGATCCGCTCGAGCAGCCCCCGTGCCGCAGCGAAGGCCTTCTCCTGGTCTTCCCCGCGGGCCTCGCGGAGCCCGAGAAGGGCCTGCAGCCAGGGCTCGATCTCGCCGCGTGCGGTCTCGTCGGGCACGTACTCGTCGAGCGCCGCCGCCAGCTTTGTCCGGGCAGTCTCGGCGTCATCGACCTCGGCGATCCCCGCGCGGCCGCGGACCATCTCGGCCAGTGCCCAGAAGGCGATGCCCTCGCCGTAGGCGGGCGACCGACCCTGGTGCCAGTAGACGTCATGGACGATCCCGTCGATGTACTTCTCCAGCTCCCAGGCGAGCCGGCTCTTGCCGATCCCGGCGATCCCGGTCACCGACACCAGCCGGGCCCGCTTCTCGTCGTCGACTGCGTGAAGCAGGTCCTTGAGCAGGCGGAGCTCGGCGTCACGTCCCACGAATGGCGGTTCCAGCCGATCCACGCGACCACCGCCCCCGCGCATCGCGATCACGCCGATCGCGCGCGAGGCGGCCACCGGAGCCGCCTTGCCGCGGAGCTCCAGCTCACCGGCCGATTGGGATGCGATGGCCGACTCGGTCGCTCGGCGAGTCGGTTCGTCGATCAGCACAGCACCCGGGGGCGCGACGGACTGGAGGCGCGACGTCGCACTGACCAGGTCCCCGCTGACCAGACCCTGACCCACCGCTCCAACGGCCACGGCCGCCTCGCCGGTCATCACGGCGGCTCGGACAGCCAGCCTCGGACCGTCCGAGTCGAGACCGAGTGCGCCAACGGCGGCGACCAGGTCGAGGGCCGCCCGGACGGCCCGTTCCGCGTCGTCCTCGAACACGGCCGGTGCACCCCAGATGGCCATGACCGCGTCGCCGATGAACTTCTCGACGGTTCCGCCGTAGCGCTCGACGATCACTCGCGCGGTCGCAAAGTAGCGGTCCTGGAGGTCGCGGATCTCCTCGGCGTCGCGACCTTCGGTCAGCGTCGTGAACCCGACCAGGTCGGCGAACAGGATCGACACCACCCGACGCTCAGTTGCCGGCCCGGCCGACCCGGCGGCCGTTTCGACAGCGGCCTCCTGGAGCGCCGTGCCGCACTCTCCGCAGAACTTGGCCGCGGGCGAGTTGATCGCTCCGCACGCCGGACAACCGGAAAAAAGGCGAGTCCCGCACTCGTGACAGAACTTGCGTCCCGGCTCGTTCTCGGTTGAGCAGCTGGGACAGCGCACGCGCCTGCCCTCCTCGGCGACCTAGGTATGGGCCGGAGCGTAGACCAATCCGTGGGGGAGCGGAAGCCGCTCGTCCGCCATGATGGGCCGATGCAGATCGTAAGCCGGGTCGTCGGTCCGATCGCCACGAACGTCCACCTGCTGGCCGACGAGCGGTCGCGCGAGGCGATCGCCATCGACACCGCGATCCCCTCACTCGACTGGATCGCGGGGGAGCTGGCCGATCGCGGCTGGACGCTGAAGCTGATCGTGTCGACCCACGGCCATTGGGATCACATCGGCGACAACGCCGCGGTCTCGGAGCACACCGGTGCCGAGATCGCGGTCCACCCCCTCGATCGTGACCGATTGACCGATCCCCAGCCGGTCTGGGCCCCCTTCCCGATCCCACCGTCGGTACCCGCGGTCGAGCTCGCCGAGGGCGGCTTCGTGCGCTTCGGGCGGATCCGCCTCGAGGTCCTGCACACGCCGGGCCACACCGAGGGCTCGGTCTGCCTGCTCGCCTCGGACGACGGCATCCTCCTCAGCGGCGACACCCTGTTCGCCGGCGGGTGGGGCCGGGTCGACCTGCCCGGTGGCTCACCCGAGGCGATGGCCGGGTCAATCGCCCGCCTGGCCGGCCTCGAGGACCGCCTCCGGGTCCTGCCTGGACACGGCCCCGAGACGACGATCCAACGCGAGCGCGCCTGGATGGACCTGGTCGCCAGTCAGCGGCGTCTCTTCGCCTAGCGTTGTCGCTCAGTTGGCAACTCGGCACGCGCGGATGCAAGGATCCACCGTTCTGCGGCGTATAGAGACGTGATGGACCAGGAGCTCCGCCGGCAGGCTGTCGATCGGGCGTATCGCGACCACGCCCAGGACGTATACCGAGTGGCCTTCGCGATCCTGCGCGAGTCCGAAGCGGCGGTGGATGCGACCCACGACACGTTCGCTCGTGCGTTCGAGCGCTGGGAGCAGTACGACGCCAATCGTCCCCTGCGCGGTTGGCTCCACGGGATCGTCACCCATGCCGCCTTGGACGCGCTCCGCCGGCGCCGCGTGCGCCAGCTGGCCATGCCCGTCCTGGGCCGGATCGGCGAGCTCGACCTATCCGGCACCGGGCGCGGCGGCGATCCGGCGATCGAGGTGGTCCGGCGTCGGATCGTCGACGAGGGCCTCGCCAGGCTGCGACCCGACGCCCGCGCGGCGATCGTCCTGCGTCACTACTACGGGTACGACTACGCCGAGATCGCCGGCTTCCTCCGGACGAGTCCAGGCAACGTCGGCTCGATCCTGTCGCGTGCCCACGCGGTCCTCCGCGAACTCCTGTCGGCTGACGGGATCGCACCTACCCCATCAAGCGCGACCGCCCGTACGAACGGCGTCTCTTCCGAAACCACGACGCCCGGCAGGGCGACCAACGGACGATGAATCCGATCGAGGTGCTCCGATGACCGACGAGCTCGACCCCCGCGACCGACCCAGGACGACGAACGATGTTCCGGCTGCCGGGCCGATCGACGACCAGGCCCTCGCCGCGCTCTTCCGCGACGTCGCCGAGGACTGGCGCATGCCGCCCCAGCGGCTTGATGCGCCGACCTGGCGCGACCGGGTCGGGAGCGGATCGCGGCGACCGTGGCTTGGCCGACTGGCCCGCGCCGGCATCCTGGCGATGGCGGCCACCCTCGGGCTGTCGCTGGTCGCCGTGTGGTTGTCGCTGCCGACCCGCGGGCCGAACCAGGCGGGGGCGACCCCGGGAGCGAGCGGGACGGTCGCCACACCGGGTGCCACCGATCGTCCCAACCCCAGCTCATTGCCGAAGCTGACCCTCAGCGGCGAGCCGCCCAGCGCGACGAGCGTCCTGGTCCGGGTGGGCCCCGACTACGCGATCGCCGATCTGACCACCGGCAGCCTCGGGCACCGGATCACCGGATCGAGCGGCTCCAGCGATCTGCGCCGGCTGGCCGATGGCCGCTTCGTGTGCCTGTGCGTCGAGACCGATGGGTACAACGCCGGCGCATTCACCCACGCGGTGATGAGCGTGCGGACCTACGACCGGAGCGGGGCTCTGATCGACCGGAAGACCATCGGGGAGTACACCGGCTCGCCCGACCCTCGACCGGGGATCAAGGACGACCTGCCGCCGCACGTCGAGCTGGCCGTGTCGTACTCCCAGGACGGGCATCTCGGGTTCGTCGGCTGGAGCGCCAGGCGGCCGCCCGCGTGGCAGGCTGGCATCGTCATCGTCGAGCTGGCCAGCGGACGAGTCGTCCAGCGGGTCGCACTGGCCGACATGTCTACCGGCCCCGCCGACGCGATCGTCCAGGCGTTCCCTCCGAGGGTCAGCCTCTCAAGCGACGGCGACGGGGCGCTCATCTCGCGGGACAGCTATGCGATCGACGCCGGCACGTCGATCTATCGCAGCCGGACGGATCACTTCATGGCGACCTTCGACTCGGACCGGATGGGGGCGCTTGCGGCGTTCGCACCGTCCGACGGCTGCCCAGACGGCCAGGCGGATGCCGGCTTCGGATCCGACCAGCGGGTCTGGCTCGCGTGCTGGTCGGCCAACGGCCAGCTGTCGGTCCGTCGGCTCGACGCGGACGGGTCGCTGCGCGACGAGGTCCGCCTCGCGGACTCGGGCGTCGAAGGTGAGACCTGGTTGGCGGCTCCCGGCGGATCGGCCCTCTATTTCTGGGCCCCGAGCACCCGCGTGGTCTCACGGCTGGACCTGGCGACAGGCGAGGTCACGTCGGCCACGGCGCCCGCGCCGAGCGCGACCGTGGGCCCCGGCCCGTTGGCGGCGGTCGGTCGCTGGCTGGCACCGCCTGCCGCGGCCAAGGTCTTCCTGCAGCCGGGCATCGTCCTGTCGCCCGACGGGTCGCGGGTGTACGCCCTGGGAATCGCCGGGGGAGACGCTGGGCCAAGTGGCTCGACGGGGGTGTTCTCGTTCGACAGCGTCAGCCTGGCGCCGCTCGCGAACTGGCCGGCGACGGCCGACTTCGCGTCGCTGGCGATCAGTCGCGATGGGCGCTTCGTCTACGCCGCCGGGGCGCCGGGCGTCGACGCTCGCGGTGCACCGTCCGGGTTCGGCGCGTCGATCACCGTCTACGACACGAGCGACGGCTCCGTCCGGTTGATGGCCGGCCAACTCGGCCGCGACGAAGACCTGCTCTTCCCGGGGCCGATCCTGCCCTGAGCAACCGGCCTACGGGTAGGGCGAGGTGTTGCGCAAGCTGGTCGTGTCGACCGCCTCGAACATGTCGCCCGTGATCCGCCCGAGGGTATGCAGGTTGTCGTCGTTCCAGCGCGGTTCGGGCGCGCCGGTGACGAACCACGGCGAGCCGTTATCGGCGAGGATCATCCCGTAGCGCTGGAGGGCTACCAGGATGACCCGGGCCTGACCCGAGAAGCCGCTGAGGTCCACCGAGGCCTTGAGCCGCACCCGCAGGCCCATGGGCGGCAGGGCCGGGTCGGAGCTGGCGCCGGCGTCGTGCCGGGCCGGGTAGATGTGGCTCGTTCGAGTCGTCGGGGCGGTGAACCGCAGGGCATGGGCGATGACGCCGGCGGCCACCTCGTCATAGCGCGCCAGGCCGGGCAGGATGGGTAGGCCCGCCGCGTCCGCGCTGGTCCAACCGTCCGGCCGGAAGTGATTGAGGCGCAGGTTCCAGATCGCCCCCGAACCCGCCGACCACCTGCCGCTGGCCGACTTGGTCGCGGCGAACAGCTCGTACAGCTTGCAGGCGTCCTTGTCGACGATGAGGATGTGCCGGTCCGAGCCGCCCTCACGCTTTACCCTGCGCGGGATGGGGTACGGCCCCCTGTCCGATTCGGACTTGTAGCGGAAGGTCACCGTCTTCCGGGGGGTCAACCGGTTCGCGATGTTGTAGGGGATGCCATACCCGCTGTACGAGCCGAAGTCGGGATGGAGCCCGCCGCCCAGCCCGATCGAGGCCACCAGGGTGACGGAGTCGGCGCGGACGGGCAGGCTGTCGACGCGCCGGTTCCACACGTTCGTCTTGGGGAAGATCGGGCAGGCTGGCGCGCCCGGCAGCGACTTCGCGAGCGCGCCCTCGAGCGATCCGGTCAGGAGCGCGACGACGGCCAGGACGAGAGCGACGCGCAGCCCGCGGACCGGGCGCCGCGACTGACGGCGGGCGACCATGGCTCGATCCTAGCGGTCGCGATGGAGCCCTGACCGCATCCGATGGTCCCGGTCGGTGCCGTCGGCCACCGGACCTCGGTGCTCGCGGACCGACCGGCGGTCAGAGTGGCTTGCGGTAGGCCGCGGAGCGCTTGTCGACCCGGAAGCCAAGGCCCTCGTACAGCCCCAGGGCCCCGGACGGGTTCTCGGCATCCACGCCCAGCTTGACCGACTCCATGCCGCGCTCGCGGAGCTCGATCATCGCCGCGCTCATGAGCGCACGCCCCACACCGCGACGACGCCACGGCCGGCGGACGCTGACGCGGTCCAACCAGCCGCGCTGGATGCCCTGGGCGGCGTTGTCGGTCGGATAGATCGCCGGCTGCACGGACCCGGCGATCTCATCGCCGGACCACGCCACCTGCCACAGGGCCACATCCGTCTCGGGGTCGCCGAGGATCCGGCGGACGTCCGCCTCGGTGTGGTCGACCGCGCCCCAGTGGTCCTTGAACGCCTCGAAGTCGGCCAGCAGCACGTCGCGGGCCCGGTCGGCCGGAACCGGCCGGATCTCGAGCCCGTCGGGCATTGAGTCCATGGGGATGTCTCCGAGATCGTCCCGGAGCATCTCGATGAACCAGCGGACCGGGACGTAACCGGCGCGTTCCAGCAGGGCGACGTTGCCGGTCGCCATCTCGTGGCTCCACGAGCCGAGCTGCCCGGGCCGCGTCTCGCCCGACGCCTCCTCGGCGGCGGCCCGCGCGCGCTGGCGCGCCTCGCCGTAGCCGAGCATCGCCCCGCCAAGACCGCGCCTTCGCTGATCGGGATGGACCCAGCCGAACGTGTCGTACACCCGGCCGCCATCGCGGACCGAACGAAGCTGCTCGGAATAGGCGACGAGGCGGCCGTCGATCTCGGCCAGGAGCAGATCGCGCTCCGGATCGAAGTCGTTGCGATTGGCGAACAGGTTCGCGAGGGTTTCGACCGTCACGATCTCGAACGTCCGATCGGCGATCTCGACCGCGGCCATGAGCTCGACCAGGGCGGGGATGTCCGACTCGTCGCGGTACCGGCGGAAGGTCAGACCGGCGATCGGCGGTGCGCCGATGACCTCGATCGTCGAAGGGTCGTGGATCACCAGCGCTCCTGCCCGTACTTCATCCGCATGTGGTGGTTGACGGCGTTGTGGATCAGCCGGTTCTGGCGCTTGCGCTCCGCCCGGGCTCGCGGGTCGTTGTGGCGTTCGACCCGGGCGGTCTCGCGGTCGAGCTTGCGCCGGCTGGCCAGGCGCGCCGGATCGAGGGATCCTTCGCTGATGGCCTGGCGGACCGCGCAGCCGGGCTCCCGCTCGTGCTGGCAGTCAGCGAAGCGACAATCGGCGGCCAGCCCGTCGATGTCGGCGAAGGTCACGTCCAGGCCGCCATCGTCATCGGCCAGCCCGAGCTCGCGCATGCCGGGCGTGTCGAGGATGAGCCCGCGCCCGGGGACCCGGACGAGATGGCGCCGGCTCGTCGTGTGGCGACCACGGGCATCCTGCTCGCGGATCTCGCCGGTCGCCTCGACGACCTCGCCGGCGAAGGCGTTGACCAGGGTCGACTTGCCCACCCCGGACGAGCCGATCAGGGCGACGGTCCGCCCGTCGACCAGCCGGGCCGCGAGGGCATCGAGCCCCTGCCCGGTCGCGGCGCTCACCGCGAGCACCGGCACGCCGCCGGCCAGCGCCTCGACGCGAGCCACCTCGGCGTCGACGTCCGCGGCGAGGTCGGCCTTGTTGAGGACCAGGATCGGCTGGGCGCCGGAACTCCAGGCGAGGGCCAGATAGCGCTCGAGCCGGCGCGGATTGAGCTCATGATTCATCGAGGTCACGATCAGGAGGAGATCGACGTTCGCGGCCAGCACCTGCTCGGCGGCGGAACGATCGGTCGGAGCGCGCCGGATCACCGCCGTCCGGCGGGGGAGCAGGCCCTGGATCAGGCGATGCTCCGGGTCGCCCGTCGGCTGGAGGACCACCCAGTCCCCGACGACCGGGAAGCCGGCCGGACCCTCCAGCTCGGCGTCGAACCGGAACCGGCCTGATACGGTGGCCCGGACGTCTCCGTCCGCCGTCCCGACAAGGTACGACCCGCGGTCTTCGATGAGGATCCGCCCCGCCTCGTGGCCCGGAGCCGCCTGGCCGACGAAGGCGTTGGCATAGCCGTCATCCCAGCCCCACGCGATCAGGGCAGTTGCAGGGCTCATCGCTCGGTCTCGCCGCGCTTGAGCGGTCGGTGGAACTCCAGCTGCTCGGCGATGACCCGGAAGCCGAGGCTCTCGTACAGCTCGAGGGCGTGGTTGACATTGCCGGCGTCGACGCCCAACGCCGCCCGGGTCGCTCCGGCGTCGCGAACGGTCTGCAGGCTCCGGGCGAGGAGGGCCCGAGCCAGGCCGCGACGCCGGTACGGCTCACGGACGCCGATCGACTCGGTCCAGCCGGTGCGCGTCCCGTCCGATTCCGACGCGTCGAGGTAGTTGAGGATGTGACCGGCGACCTCATCGCCCGAGAACGCTACCTGCCAGAGGCGCGGATCGAACTCGGGCGACTCCACGAACCGCGTGAACTGGTCCTCGGACGACTCGTCCGGGCTCTCCCCCCAGTGCTCGCCGAACGCCTCCGTGCCCGCGTCCCAGACGCCCTTGATCTGGGCCATGTCGGTCGGGTCGATCGGACGGACCTCGAACCCGCTCGGCAGTGGCAGGTCGGGGATCGCGTCGAGGTCCGGTCGGACAAGATGACTCGAGCGACGGACGACCTCGTACCCGGCCCCCTCGAGCAGCGCCCGTCCCCGGAGGTCGCGGCCGAAGATATAGGCCACCGCGATCGCCGGCCGGTCGGCGGGAAGCCCCGCGACCAGCTCGACCGACCGTTGTCGCTGCCAGGCGAACAGGCCCGTCCCGATGCCCCGGCCCTGGACCGAGGGGTGGACGTGACAGATGCTCTCGAACGTGCGCGTGCCGTCGTTGCGGTCGACCCAGTAGACCCGCCCGTAGCCGACGAGCCTGCCCTCGAGCTCGGCGGCGATGAAGTCCCGGCGGAGGTCGCAGTTGATGAGGTGGGCGTAGTCGACGTCGATCGCCTCTTTCGTGGTGACCTCGACCATCGCGTTGGCCGCCCGGGACGCGGTGTTCAGCTCGGCCATCGCGGGATGGTCGGCGGCGCCGCGATAGTGGCGGAACCGGAAACCCGCGATGCTCGGAGCCTCGGACACCCGGATCTCGTCTGTCGTTCGATCGACGGCGCCCACGGCTCAGCCCACCCGCTTCAGCTTGCCGGTCCGCTTGGCGTAGCGCTCGGCAGCACCAAAGGCCGCGATGCCCAGGGGGATCAACGCGACCCCCATCACCAGGAGGGGCCAGACATCGCCGCCCAGGGTCGTCACGGGAGCGCCCTGGATGATGCCCTTGCGGACACCGTCGAGGACATAGGTCGCCGGCGAGAGATGCGACAGGACCTGCATCCAGGCGGGCAGGATGTCGATCGAGTAGTAGACCCCGCT
The DNA here is from genome assembly GCA_039931975.1 of Chloroflexota bacterium. Taxonomy (GTDB): domain Bacteria; phylum Chloroflexota; class Limnocylindria; order Limnocylindrales; family CSP1-4; genus Chersky-267. The sequence continues at coordinate 73,253 of JBDTQW010000001.1, forward strand.
GACGAGAAGCAGGCACGACTGCAGGACGAACGTCATCTGCGCGCCGCGCTCGACGTAGATGAGGGGAAGGATGGCTGCGATCATCCCGATCCCGACGAAGCTGAATGAGCCGAGGGCCATGAATGTCAGGGCGGTCAGCGGATTGGCCCGGGACAGATCGAGCTGCGGGAAGAACAGGATGAGCACGATCAGGATCGCGGCCGTGTGGACGAGCCCGTACACGATCGCGTACGCGCACGACCCGAGCAGCTGGGTCCAGCGCCGGACAGGCGCCATCATCGTGTACTCGAGGGTGCCCTCCCAGCGCTCGACCGTGATGGTCTCGGCGATCCAGCTGAACACCACCGACAGGTAGTTCCAGAAGATCGCCCCGATCATCAGCGACAGGAGCAGCGTCGCGCTGCCCTGTTCGACCCCGATCAGCGAGATCGACAGGGCGCCGGCGACGGAGTAGACGAGGAATGCCAGCTCCCAGCCCCAGTACCGCCGGGTCAGGTAGAAGTTGCGCTCGACGAAGGCGTAGCTCGCCTTCAGCTCGTGAGTGAGAGTCAACGGAGTGTCTCCAGGGGCTCGGGTGGCCCGGTCCTCAGCGGGACCGGGACCCCTCGAGCGGATGCTCGGCGGCGAGACGAGCGCCGATGCGGACGATCGAACGTCCGATCGCCTGCCGCATCGGGCGGGGCGGGGGCCGGTCGAGGAGCCGAGGGATCTCGGCCTCGTAGGCCCATCGTGCCGCTCGTTCCGCGTGGATCACGCGGGCAAGGGACAAGTCGGGGTACATCTGATTCCTTCCGATCGTTGATCTGTGATCGAGTCGATGGGGGAGGGGCCGCGCGGCCCCGAAGGGTCGAAGGTCAGTCCTCTTCATCGCTTTCCTCCTCTTCAAGGTCGTCGTCGAGCGAACGACCGGTGTAGGTCATGAAGGCCGCTTCGAGCGTCGCCGGCTGGTCGTGCCGTTCGGCCACCAGTCGCTTCAGCCCGCCGGGCGTCGACGAGGCGACGACGCGCCCGTCGTTGAGGATCGAGATCCGGCTGCACAGTCGCTCGGCCTCCGCCAGGTCGTGAGTGGTCAGCACGATCGTCGCGTCGTGGGTCACTCGGAGCTCCTCGATGAAGCCCTGGACCTCGAGCTTGGATCGCGGGTCGAGCCCGGTCGTCGGCTCATCGAGCAGGAGCAGCGACGGAGACGTCAGGAGGGCGCGTGCGATCGCGACCTTCTGCTGCATCCCGCGGCTCATCTGCTCGATCGGCCGGCCGACGCGCTTCTCGCCGATACCCAGCCGGGCCAGGATCGCCAGCGCATCGCGTCTTCCGGTGGTGGCATCGAGGCCATACAGCCGGGCGGCGAAGCTGAGGTTCTCCAGGGGGCTGAGCTTCTTGAAGAAGGCGGCGTCGACGCTGACCCGATTGATCAGGCGCTTGACCGCGAGCTCGTCGCGCTTCAGGTCGAGCCCGTAGATCTCGACCCGGCCCTCGTCGAGGGTGAGCAACCCGCAGATCAGCCGGATGAGCGTGGACTTGCCCGACCCATTCGCACCGAGGATCCCGTGGATCTCGCCTCGGGCGAGGCTCAGCGACACGTCATCGATCGCCACCACCGGCGCGCGACGGCGTCCGACGTCGAAGCGCTTGGTCACGTGATCGACGAGCAGCGCCGGCACGACCGGCGTCACCTCCACAGCGGGGCCGTCCAGCACGGATGACGATCGCCCGGGGGACACGACGGCCTCGCGCAGGCTATTCAGTTGGGGCGTCGTTGTCATGGTCATGTCGGTGGCTCCGGTTTGGTGGCTGGAAGGTCTGGGAACGAGGGTTTCCAGGCCCGGGAATCGCGAGAGCCGCGGGCCTACGGACGACGGTCTGTCGCGGGGCCTCGCGGCACGCTCCACGCCCGTGGAGGGCATGAAAAGAGCCGTGGGGCCCGATCCGGCCCACGGCTCGTGGTCTTCGTCCTGGCGGCTAACCGCCGAGCGTCACCTCGAGATGGGCAGGGATCTCCCGCGATCGAACGCACCGGCCGGTGCGTTGACGCGTCGGATGAAGAGGTCGTTCCGCATGTTGGTTCGACTCCTTCCCATCGAAAGCGTGACGAGGCGCTCGGCGAGCGCGGGGCGGATGGTACGCCGGACCGTTTGCGGCTGTCAACCCTTGATATGCCCGGCGGGGTGGATACCCGTAATGCGGGCTGGGGTCAGCCGAGCTCCGGCCGGACGCCCCGGGATCAGGGCTCGGGCGTTGGTGTTGCCGGGTCGGGAGTGGGGGTCGCCGGGTCCGGCGTGGGGGTGCCAGGGTCCGGCGTCGGCGTGCCCGGGTCGGGGGTGGGCGTACCGGGGTCGGGCGTTGGCACGGGAGTGGCGGTCGGGATCGGCTTGGGGGTCGGGATCGGGGTGCCCCGCGGCCCAGGGGTTGCCGTCGGCCCGAGGGAAGGCTTCGGCGTTGGGGTCGAGTCGCCGCCCGCGCCCCCGCCTCCGCCACCGCTGGTCCCGCCACCCCCAGAGCCACCGCCGCTCGAACCGCCGCCGTTCGAGGAGGGCGTGATACCCGATCCGGTGTGCCGCTCGGCCGGCGGCTCGGACGGGTCCTGCTGGGCTGTGGGAGCGCTGGCTTCGGGCGCGCCGGAGGCCGCGGACGCAGCCGGGGTTGTTGGCACGAGCATCTCGACCTGGTCCTGGGCCGCGACGGCCCCGCCGGCGATCGTCACGGCGCGGACACCGGCGACCGCCGCCAGCACGATCACTGCGACGAGGGCGACCCGGGCGATCTTGCCGAGTCCTTGTCGGGCGAGCCGACCGGCGCCTGTCGCGACACCGTCGCCGGCGGCCACCGCCCGACCAGCCACCGGCCGAGCAAGCACCGTTTCGCTCGACGATACGCCGCCATTGGCGGCTCGCCGCGGAGGCGTCGTGACGGCAACGGGCGGCTTGAGGGCCGGTGGCACCGGCGGCGTGACGCTTGCCGAAACGATCCGCCGGCTCGTCCGCAACGGGACCGAGGCCAGGTGGAACGGGCTGCACGCCAGGCAGCGACCCGCGACCTGGTTCCAGCAATTGGCGCAGTTCGAGCTGGAGCAGTCGGGGCAGACCCGGAAGTCGCTCGCACCGGCCGAACCCAGCCGGTCGCTGTCAAGCCCACAGCGCTCGCAGAACGTACTCCCGTAGTCCACCCGGTCCGGTTCCTCCCCTCATCGACCGGACGATCGCCGAGCCGTGTCAGGGACGATACGGGCAGGACACCATGCAGGGCATGCATCCGGTCGTACCGCGGGCCCCTCACGGACGTCCCGTTCGTTGCGCCAACGCACCGAATGGCTCGGTTGACGCTTCGAACGGGGCACGGCTACGGTTGCGACCCGCCCGCCCCGCCGACCCGGCGACCTGCCGACTCGGCGAGACTCGGAACCTCCTGGAGATCGACCTGGACCACCTTCGACCCGCGCCCCCATCGACCGACCGACCGGCCTCCATCGTCACCCTCCTGAGGACACGAACCCTCGACTCGGAGCTCGGTGCGCTGCTCTGGCTGTTGCTCGACGGCGGCGTATCGCTGGTGGTCGCCGGACCCGGAGATGGGACCGAGTCGCGAGCCGTCCGAAGCACGGTCCTGGAGGCCATGCTCGACCTCGTTCCGTCGACCCGGCGGCGTCTGCCGCTGGGAGGTTCGACCGAGGATTTCGCCTGGCTGGACGATGCCGAGGCGCTCGGTTGGGTCCGCACGACTCCAGCGGCACCCACGGCGGTCGACGCTGCCTCGGTCGTGATCATGGCCGGGGATTTGGGTGCGTTGCCGCCGGCGGACACCACCGGCGACCGAGCCAGGCTGGTCGTTCGAGCCCTTAGCCGCGGTTTCGGCCTCGCCGCGACGATGGAGGCGGCCCGCCTCGAGGACGTTCTCGCCGGTCTCCGCCGCCGACCGGTCCAGCTCACCGATGACGAGCTGACGAACCTTGGCATCGTGGTGGTTCTCGACGCGGGCGCGGCGGCTTCGGGAGCGCCACCCCGGATCGTCGTGGCCCACTACCTCCGGCCACTGGCCCGGGACGTCCATGGTCATCCCCAGCGACTGCCCCCGGCAGTCCTGGCGACCTGGGACGCGGCGGCGGATCGGTTCGAGCATTTCGCCTGGGGGATCGCCGCGGAGCTGGCCGGCCGGGTCGGTCGGCGGACCGGCGATTTCGAGCTCGAGCAGGAGCGACGGGCGGCGGTCCTGACCGGTCTGGCCGCGGACGTCCCGTCCGGTCCCGATGTCGATGACCGGGCCGCCATCCGGGCGACGCTCGATCGGCAGCGGATCTCGGGGGTTACGGACGCCGGCCTGCACCGCCACTGAATGATGGCTCCGTGGCGGGCGTATCCTCTCGACGCGGTCGTCTGCGTCCCGTCCCCGCGTGGCGGGCGGACCCGAATTCAGGAGGTGCGCCGATGCCTGCGCTCGTGCCCTGGCTCATCTTCATCCACGTCCTGAGCGCCATCGTGGCCTTCGGGCCGACCTTCGCCTTCGGAGTCTACGGGGCCCAGGCCGCCAAGGAGCCGCAGCACGCCAATTTCATGGCCCGGGCGAGTCACCACGTCTCCGACCGCCTGGTCCTTCCGGTCGTCCTGTCGATGCCGATCAGCGGCTTCCTCATCGTCTGGGCGTCCGGGATCAACCTGCTCAGCGCACGCTGGCTCTTGGTCGCGTTGGCGCTGTATGTCGTCGCGGTGTCCTACTCGATCCTGGTCCAGCGGCCGACGGTCATGAGACTGGTCGAGCTGACCGCGGCCCCGCCTCCGGCAGGAGCCGCACCGGGTCCGCCACCGGCTGTAGTCGAGGCCGCGGCCAAGATCCGGCGTGGGGGCATGATCCTGGGCCTGCTCATCGTGCTCATCGTCGCGCTGATGGTGATCAAGCCCGCGTTCTGAGCCTCGCGAGGACGACCCGCGGTACCATCGAGCGGCGTCTCGCCAGACCCAAGCGGAGTCTTCCATGCCGACCGTCGCCGCATCCGTCACCCAGCTCGTCGATCTGCTGGCGGGTGCTGCCCACCTGGACGGAGACCGCCTGGTGATCGACGACGACGCGGCCCTGCGCGACCGGACCATCCGCGACCTGGCCTGGACGTCGGCGTTCTCGGAGGACGCGTCGACGGTGGACGTCGCCCGCTGGCTGGTCTGGGAGGCGAGCCAGGAGCTGGGCGCCCGGTCCGCCAGCATCCAGGCCCTGTACGTCGCCCGGGGTCGCGGCGAGGTCGCCGGGTTCACCGTTCCGGCGATCAACATCCGGGCCCAGACGTTCGACACCGCCCGGACGATCTTCGAGACGGCCAGCGCGGCCGACGTCGGCGTGGTGATCCTGGAGCTGGCCCGGAGCGAGCAGACCTACACCTACCAGCGGCCGGCCGAGTACGTCACCAGTGTCCTGGCCGGGGCGATCGCGGCCGGCTGGCAGGCTCCCGTCTTCGTCCAGGGCGACCACTATCAGTTCAACGCCGCCAAATACGCCGCGGATCCGGAGAAGATGACCGAGGAGATCCGCGGCGCGTGCCGCCAGGCGCTCGAGGTCGGCTACCGCAACATCGACATCGACAGCTCGACCTTGGTCGACCTGTCCCAGCCGAGCGTCGACCTGCAACAGCGCGAGAACTACGTCCGGGCCGCCGAGCTGACCGCCCTCATCCGCGATCTCGAGCCGAACGGGGAGACGGTCAGCGTCGGTGGCGAGATCGGCGAGGTCGGCAAGAAGAATTCGACCGAGGATGAGCTGCGGGCCTACCTGGATGGCTATCGGCGCGAGCTCGAACGGCTCCGGCCGGGGGCCCTCGGGATCAGCAAGGTCAGCGTCCAGACCGGGACCAGCCACGGCGGCGTGCCACTGCCGGATGGCTCGGTCGCAGCGGTCAAGCTCGACTTCGATGTCATCCACCGGCTCGGCGAAGTGGCCCGGAGTTATGGCCTGGCGGGCTGCGTGCAGCACGGCGCGAGCACCCTGCCCGACGAGCTTTTCCATCACTTCCCGGCGGTCGAGACAGCCGAGATCCACCTCGCGACCGGGTTCCAGAACCTGCTCCTCGAGCACCCGGCGTTCCCGGCGGAGCTCCTCCAGAAAATCCGCGAATGGTGCTCCACCAACGCCGCCGGCGAGCGCAAGCCGGAGCAGACCGACGAGCAGTTCGTGTACTCGAGCCGGAAGAAGGCGATCGGGCCGTTCAAGCGCGAGCTGTGGGACCTCGAGACGAAGGACGAGATCCTGGCCGCCCTCCGACGCAAGGTCTCGTTCCTGTTCGCCGAGCTCCAGGTGGCCGACTCGAACGAGATGATCGCGCGCTACATCACGCCGATCGAGGAGCACCGGCCGCTGCCGGAGTCGCTCCGGGCGGTCTCGGCGGGTTAATATCGGGGTACCGCCGTACTACGGCCAGAGCCGATAGAAGCGCCAGGTTTCGTGCTTGATCGGGACGATCTCGACGGTCCGGAAGCCGGCCTCCTGTGCGTAGCGGCGCAGGATCGCCGGGCGGAACACGGTCCCCGTGCCCGAGGCGTTCGGCCCGTCCATCGCCGAGGCCAGACAGTGCAGGACGCTCCAGCCGTAGAAGGTTCGCTGGATGTCGTCCCCGGGGGCGGCCAGCGCCTCGTCGGCCCTGGCATCGCCGATCAGGACCGTTCCGCCGTCCGTGAGGAGCCGGCGCATCGCGGCGAGGACGGCCACGGGCTGACTCATGTCGTGTAGACACTCGAAGGCGGTGACCAGGTCGTATCGGCCGGCCAGGGCCGGATCGGCGGCTGTCCGGTGCGCGAACCGGACCCGGTCGGCCACGCCGGCCTCGGCCGCGTTCCGGATCGCCTCCCGGACCGACACCGGGTCGAGATCCAGGCCGTCGACAGTCACCTTCGGATAGGCCTTGGCCATCGCGATGCTCGACCAGCCATAGCCCATCCCGATGTCGACGATCCGGGCCGCCGGATCGGCCAGCAGGCGGGCGTGCAGGTCGGCCATCGTCGGCAGCCAGCTCTGGCCGAGCAACTTCAGGTACGTCGGTCGGTTGGATGCCGCCTCGCCGTTGCGCATGTCGTCCCCAGACACGTCGAACGGGAAGCCCGCCCCTGTCTGGAAGACGTCGAGCAGCGGCCGCAGTGCGACCTGGATCGCGCCCATCAGGCTCAACGCTGTTGGCGCGGCGTAATTCAGCGATTCGACGTCGAGAAGGACTTCGGCGTGCCCGGCCGGCAGGGAGAACCACCGGTCAGCCGGCTCCGCCCCAGCCCGGTCGAGATCGAGGATCCCGGCAACGGCGCCCTGCTCGAGCCACTCCCGGACGTATCGCTCGTGGAGGCCCGTCCGGCCGGCCAGCTCGAACGACGATGCCGGACCGCCGGCCAGGGCGCCGAACAGTCCGAGGCGCACGCCCAGATAGACGTTGACCAGGTCGAACGTCCCTACGGCGTCGGCCGCGATCCGCTCGACCAGGGCGTCGCGCCGGTCCGCCTCGGCTGAGCTGAGTTCGATCGACATCGCCATGGGACCTCCGGCTCGTCGGTCGGCGGCCCCGGCCGGGATCCGAACGACCCTCCCGTCACGATACTTCCTGGGCGCGAACCGGTGAGAGCCGGGCCTTCGAAAACGAGTTGGATCGGCCGTTCGGGCCCGCGAGATTCGTCGTTTACGGGGCGCACCGCGGTGCTATCCTCCGGCCCAAGCTCGACCGGTGAGGGAGTCGTATCGAGCTCGACCGGTGTGCCTTCGCGTCTGCTTCTCAGAGGTCAGTCTCGCTCGCGGCGTCCCCCAGTCGCGGTGCGGTGGTGGAGGAGGGTCGTCGTGGCGGGTCCTGTCAATGCAGGGGACCAGGCGGCGCGGGATGACGCGCATCTGGTATCGCTCGGCATCAAGCCCGAGCTGAGGCGAACGCTCGGGTTCCTTTCGAATTTCGCAGTGGCGTTCAGCTACATCAGCGTGTCGACTGGGACGTTCACGAACCAGGCGGTGGCGTTTGGCGTTGGCGGACCGCCGATCTTCTGGGCCTGGCCCCTGGTCATCCTGGGCCAGACCTTCGTCGCTCTCAACTTCGCCGAGCTGTCCAGTCACTTCCCGGTCGCCGGATCCATCTACCAATGGTCGAAGCGACTGTCCAACAGGACCCTGGGCTGGTTCACGGGCTGGATCTACTTCTGGGCGGGTGTGATCACGGTCACGGCAGTCGCCGCCACGGTACCTCTCGTGCTGTCGACGATCATGGGCTTCGACCTGGGCAGCCCCTCGCCAGTCCCCGCCCTCGACATGTGGCAGTTCGTCGGGCTGGTCACCCTGTTCACGACCACAGTGGTGAATACGATCGGCGTCCGGCTGCTCACCACGCTGAACAACATCGGAGTAGGCGCCGAGATCATCGGGATGGTGGTCTTCGCCCTGATCCTGCTGTTCTTTGCCAACCACCAGTCGCCGGCGGTCCTGTTCGACACGTCGTACACGGCCGGCCTTGCCGATGGCAATTACGCCGCCGTATTCCTCGTCGGTATGTTCATGGCCCTGTTCGTGGTCTATGGCTTCGACACGGCCGGGACATTCGGCGAGGAGACGCTGGATGCGAGCCGGCAGGCACCGCGCGGCGTCCTCTCAGCGATTTGGCTGTCGGGCCTCGTCGGCGGGATCTTCCTGCTCGCCGTGACGCTGTCGTTCAAGGACATCTCGGTGGCGGTCGCCGAGGGCCAGGCATTCGGTTTCCCGATCGCCACAACGATCAAGGAGAACCTCACGTTCGAGCTCGGCCCGACGACCCTCGGCGATCTCTACCTGGTGGTCATCCTCATCGCCGTCTACGTGTGCACGCTGGCCATCCAGGGCGCAACGACCCGGCTGATGTTCTCGATGGGCCGGGATCGCCGGCTGCCTCTGGGCGGTCTGTGGGGCCATGTCAACTCCATGTTCAGCACCCCGGCCAACGCGGCGATCGCTGTCGGCGTGCTGGGCGCCATCCCCTTGATCCTGACCGGCGCGACTGGCTCGATCTACACTGCCATCGCCGCGACCGGGATGATCTATATCAGCTACTTCCTGTGCAATCTCGGCGTCTTCAACGCCCGCCGAAAGGGCTGGCCGCACAAGGGCGCATGGTTCAGTCTGGGCAGCTGGGGCACGATCATCAACGTGCTTGCCCTGATCTGGGGCGGGGCGATGATCATCAACATCGGCATCTGGACCGATACGGGCCTGTTCGGTTCGTTCGGAAACGACCTGCGCAACACGTGGTCGAACCCGTTCATCAACACGTTCCTCGCGCTCGGCAAGGGTGCCGATGGCAAGCCGAATGTGCTCACCGGTCTGCCGTCCTGGCCGATCTTCGAGACGCTTGTCCTGACCGTCGTCATCGTCGGTGCGATCTACTACTTCGTCGCCCAGCGGGGGCGTGAGGATCTCGTGCCGGCCGACCTGGCCACCGGCGAGGGCGTCATCGGCTGAGCGGTCGAACTCGCAGTCGTGACGACGATGCGGTGAGCGATCGCCGCACCGTCGTCGTTTCATGAGCACACCTGATCGGAGGTCGATGCCCCCCGAGACAATCGCGGCAGACGACGCGGGCCGGGCCCGGCTCGACCACGAGCTGGTCACGGCGCTGTCCCGCGTTCCAGACCTGGCCGGCCTCGAACTCGCTCTGACGCCGCTCAGCGGGGGGATCACGAATCGGAACTTCCTCGTGAGCGCCGAGGGCATCACCGACCGCTGGGTCATGCGCCTGGCCGGCAACGACACCCACCTGCTGGGCATCAGCCGGGAGGTCGAGCTCGCGGCGACGGTGGCCGCCGCCGGCGTCGGTGTCGGCCCGGAGGTGACGGCGTTCATCCGGCCGGAGGGCTACCTGGTGACCCGGTTCATCGAAGGCTCGCCCGTCTCGGACCAGGCGGTCCATCGCCCGGAAACGATCTGCCGGGTGGCCGACTCGATCCGCAGGGTCCACGAGGGTCCGGCCATCCCCGGGTTGTTCATTCCTCTCCGGATCGTGGAGGCGTATCGGGCTCTCGCGCTCGCTCGTGGCGTGTCCATCCCGGTCGAGTACGAGCTGAGCCGGGCGATCGGGCGGCGGATCGAGCTCGCCCTGCTGGCCGACCCGACCGAGCTCCGACCGTGCCACAACGACCTGCTCAACGCGAACTTCATCGATGACGGTTCCCGGATCAGGATCGTCGACTGGGAGTACGCCGGAATGGGCGACCCGTTCTTCGACCTGGGCAACTTCAGCATCAATCACGGGCTGACCGCGGACGAGGATCGGGTCCTGCTCGAGGCGTACGACAACGGACCCGCCCGACCCGGTCGGCTCGCCCGGCTGCTGCTCATGAGGGTTGTGTCGGACTTCCGCGAAGCCATGTGGGGTGTCCTCCAGCAGGGGATCAGCACGCTCGACGTGGACTTCGTGGCCTACGCCCGTCAGCACTTCGAGCGACTCCTCGCGAACGCCTCGACGCCGGGCTTCGAACGCTCCCTGGGCGAAGCGGCCGGCGACTGACCAGGACGGAAATGGGCAACGCAGCGCCGGCCGATGCCCGCCCGTCTCCCCGGCCGCCGCGGGGCGGGATCGACGGGACCGGCTAGGATGACCCGGCTCGTGCGCCTCGTCGAGCGAGGTCCAACCTGGAGGTCGGCCCGTGTCGACACGCCGTCGCGCCGCCCTGGGTCGGGCGGTCGGCGCCATGCTCATCGTCATCGGCGCCGCGGGGGTCGCCTCCGGTGGCCTTCTCGTTGGCCGAGGCCTGGACGGCCAGGATCAGAGCAGCGAGGCGTCGCCGACGGCCGCGCTACCGGCCGGCGTGCCATCCCCGGGCGCGGTCACCGGCCAGCCGTCACCGCTGACCGGTGAGACCGCCGTCCTGGTCGGAGCGGGTGACATCGCCAGCTGCACCGCGACCCGCGATGAGCAGACGGCCAAGCTGGTCGAGGCGATCCCGGGCGTCGTTTTTACCGCCGGGGACAATGCCTACCCGGTCGGCTCCGAAGCCCAATTCAAGAAATGCTACGGCCCGTCCTGGGGCCGCTTTCGCGAGCGCACCCGCCCGGCCGCCGGCAACCACGACATGCTCACTGCTGACGGGGCCCCGTACTTCGCCTACTTCGGCGCGGCCGCCGGGACCGCCCAGGAAGGCTGGTACTCGTACGAGGCGGGCACCTGGCACGTCATCGTCCTGAACTCGAATTGCCTGAACGTGGGCGGCTGCACAGAGGGCTCACGGCAGCTCGATTGGCTGGCGGCCGACCTCGCCGCGCACCCGGTCGCCTGCACCCTGGCGATCTGGCATCACCCCCGGTTCAGCTCGGGCCCGCATGGCAACGACCCCCGTTCCGGTGCGTTCTGGCGGGTCCTGTATGACGCCGGTGCCGACCTGATCGTCACCGGCCACGACCACGACTATGAGCGATTCGCACCGCAGACCCCGATCGGGGTCCTGGACTCGGGCCGCGGGATCCGCCAGTTCGTCGTTGGCACGGGCGGCGAGCCACTGCGCCCGTTCAAGCCCGTCGTGGAACCCAATTCGGAGGTCCGCAACGCAACGGCCTACGGTGTCCTGCGACTCGACCTCCCGCCGGGCGGCTACGCCTGGCAATTCCTCGCCGTCAGCGGGCGTACCTTCAGCGACAGCGGCACTGCGGCCTGCCACTAGGCGCGACGCCGGCGCGACCGCCCGGGTGAGCCGGTACGCTACCGGCCGGAGACCGGCCACACGGATGAGGGAGCGCGGCGCGACCCATGGAGCACGCCCGGGCGGTCATCATCGGTGGCGGTGTCGGTGGGACGAGCGTCGCCTATCACCTGGCCGAGCGCGGCTGGGCCGACGTGCTCCTGCTCGATCGAGCCGAGCTGACCTCGGGCTCGACATTCCATTCGGCGGGTCTGGTGGGTCAGCTGCGCTCGAGCGTGACGCTGACCCGGATGATGATGTACGGCGTCGAGCTGTACCGTCGGCTCGCCGCCGAGACCGGCCTCGACCCGTCCTGGCACGAGGTCGGCTCGCTCAGGCTCGCCTCCAGCCCGGAGCGGCTCGAGGAGCTCACCCGACAGGCCGGCTGGGCGAAGACGTTCGGGCTGCCGCTCGAGCTGATCTCGCCCGCCGAGGCGGCGGGCCTCTTCCCGCTCATGTCGCTGGACGGCGTGCTGGGCGCGGTCCACCTGCGGACGGACGGCTGGCTGGATCCCTCCGGCCTGGCCCAGGCTCTCGCCGCCGGTGCCCGCAGGAGAGGCGTCCGGATCGAGACCCATAGCCGGGTGGTGGGCATCGACCTCACGGCCGGTCGGGTCGCCGGCGTGCGGGTCGTCAAGGACGGCGAGGAGCGGACGATCGCGGCCGAGGTGGTGGTCAACGCCGGCGGCATGTTCGCGCCCGAGATCGGCCGGCTGGCCGGGGTCGACGTGCCCATCGTGCCGATGGCCCACGAATACCTGTTCACCGAACGGATCGACGGGGTGAGCCGCACGCTCCCGACGATGCGCGACCCGGACAACCTGTGCTACTTCCGCGAGGAGGTGGGCGGCCTGTGCATGGGCG
>JBDTQW010000002.1:0-69705 GCA_039931975.1 Chloroflexota bacterium
CCGTGCGGGTGGTACTTGCCCATAACCTCGCCGACGATCGCGGCGCACTTGCGGTAGGCGCTCGTCCCGCTGAGGCCCATCTCGCCCATCGCATAGAGGATCCGGCGATGGACCGGCTTGAGGCCGTCGCGCACGTCGGGCAAGGCGCGGGCCACGATCACGCTCATGGCGTAATCGAGGTAGCTGACCCGCATTTCGTCCTCGATGTTGATCGAGCGGATGTCCCCGATGTCGTCGGTCACGGTCTAGCGTCTCCTGATCGCGTGGCGGAGTCCGCGAAGCGGTCACGGTGGCTGCTCGGTGGTGGCAGTCCGGCCTCGCCGCTGAATCGGGCGGAAGTCAGCGCTGCCCGCGACGTCGCTGGAGCGCCGGATCGCCGACGGATCCCGTCGAGGCGGTTGCGGATCCCGGCGGCCGCCTGGGGCGGGAGCTTGGTCAGGGTGTCCCGGAGGACCCAAGCCCGATGACCGTCGTCGTTCGCGGCCGCGATCTTGGCCTGGCGCTCGATGAACGCCAGCGTTGCCGGCGAGTCGACCAGGGTCATCGAGCGGAGAGCCCAGGCGAGCGCCTTCTGGACGTCCGGCTGATCGTCGCCGATAAGCTCGTCGACCAGGGCGAGGCCGTGCCGGGCGACGTCGGTTGTGCGGCCCCGCCGATGATCGATAGAGGGCAGCGTTGCGACGGTCGAGCCCACCAGCCGGCGCTCCCAGCGCGACGGCGAGAAGACCAGGCTGTCGAGCTCAGCCCAGCGGTAGGGCTCGAGGATGATCCCGCGACCGGCGGGATGGGCGAGGCTGTCGACCGTGATCCAATCGCCCGCCTCGCGCGAGGCGCGCCGCAGGAGCTGCCAGGTCCGCTCGGGATCGTCGACCAGGAGCCGGTCCAGCAGCGCGAAGGCGAACCAGCGCGCTTCGAGCTCCGGCACGGCGAACAGGCGAGCCGCCACCTCGAGGACGCCTGCTGTCGACGAGCGGTGGGTTGCCGCCCGAAGGCCACGCTCGACGGCGGCGACGAGCGGCCAGCGCACGCCGAACAGGCGCCCGATTCCCGGTGCCACGCGGCGCTGGCCATCGAGATACTCAGGGTCGGCCAGCTCGGCGAAGCCCTCGCTGAGCGCGGCGGCAAACGCGTCCGGATCCGTCACGAGGTCGGCCAACCCCTGGCCAAGGGCCTCGGCCCGCGGCTTGCGCTCCGCGACGAGGGCGACCACCCGGGTGGTGGTCTCGGACCGGGCGCCCGTCGACTCCGTAGGGCCCGAGCTCGGCCGGACCGCCGTGGCCTCGGTCATCGAGCGTCCACCGGTCCGGGCGTTGCGGCGCCGGCCCCCCGATCGGCGGCCTGCGTATCGTCGCGGGCAGCGCGCATCCGGTAGCCGTAGCGGGCCTGGAGCTCGCGCTTGCGAACCTCATCGACCGCGAGGTAGACCGCTTCGGCTCGGGCCAGGATCGTGCCATCGGAGCCGACGACCTGACCTGCGGTATCGACCAGCCGGCGGCGCGTCCGGACGATCCATCCTTCCGCCCGGATCGGCTGCCCGATCGGAACCGGTCGGCGGAAGTCGACCGCCAGCCGGGCGGTCACACCCCAGTTGTCCTGGGCGACCAGGGCCCAGGCCATGACCTCGTCGAGGAGGGTGGCCAGGATCCCGCCGTGGGCGATCCCGACCCATCCTTCGAACCGGGCAGGCAGCTCAAGCTCGGTCCACGACCGTCCATCGCCCAGGTGGAGGTCGAGCTGCAGGCCGTGCTCGTTTAGCGATCCGCAGGCGAAGCAGTTGTGGGGCTCGAACTCGAATGAGGGGATCGTCGGGGAGGCGGCGCCGATCGCCGTCGAGACGAGCTCAGACGTCAAGGTTCTGCACCTTGCGGGCTTCGGTCTTGATGAACTCCTTGCGCGGGGCCACCTTCTCGCCCATGAGCATCGTGAAGATTTCGTCGGCGATCGCGGCATTCTCGCTGTCGACTCGGAGCAGGGTTCGCGTCTCGGGGTTCATGGTCGTCTCCCAGAGCTGATCGGCGTTCATCTCGCCGAGGCCCTTGAACCGCTGGACCGACGCGTTCTTCACGTTCATCTGCTTGACGATCGCGTCGCGTTCCTTCTCGGAGCTGGCGTACCTGGTCACCTTGCCGGTGCTCACCCGATACAGCGGCGGCTGAGCAATGTAGAGATAGCCTTGTTCGATGACTTGGGGCATATGGCGGTAGAACAGCGTCAGCAGGAGCGTCCGGATGTGGGCGCCGTCGACGTCGGCGTCGGTCATGATGATGACCCGGTGGTAGCGCAGCTTGGCGATGTCGAAGCTGTCGCCGATGCCCTCGATCCCGGCACCGAGGGCGATGATCAACGGGCGCACGTTCTCGCTGGCGACGATCTTATCGAGGCGGGCCTTTTCCACGTTCAGGACTTTGCCGCGGAGCGGCAGGATCGCCTGGAAGCGCCGGTCGCGGCCCTGCTTTGCCGAGCCGCCAGCCGAGTCGCCCTCGACGATGAACAGCTCACTGCGCTCGGGGTCGCGCTCCTGGCAATCGGCCAGCTTGCCCGGCAGGCTGAGGCCGTCGAGAACGCCCTTGCGGATGACGAGGTCGCGCGCCTTGCGGGCTGCCTCGCGGGCCCGCGACGCGGTCAGGCATTTCTCGATGATCCGTCGGCCGTCCCCGGGGTTCTCCTCGAGGTACTGGGTGAGTCCGTCGGAGACGACCGCCTGGACCTGGCCCTTGACCTCGGCGTTGCCCAGCTTGGCCTTGGTCTGGCCCTCGAACTGGGGCTCGACGAGCTTGACACTGATGACCGCCGTCAGGCCCTCGCGGACGTCGTCGCCGCTCAAGTTGGGGTCGTTGTCCTTCAGCACGCCGGCCTTGCGCGCCCAATCGTTGAGTGAGCTGGTCAGGGCGGCCCGGAAACCGGTGACGTGGGTGCCGCCATCGACCGTGTTGATGTTGTTGGCGAAGGCCAGGACGTTCTCGGTGTAGGTGTCGTTGTACTGGAGCGCGGCCTCGACGGTTGTCTCGCCTTCCTTGCGTTCGACGTAGATCGGGCGCTGGGTGAGGGGTTCCTTGTTCCGGTTCATGTGCCGGACGAACGACATCAGCCCGCCTTCGAAGTAGAACGAACGCTCGCGATCGGCGCGCTCGTCGACGAACCGGATCCAGATGCGCTTGTTGAGGTACGCCGATTCGCGCAGGCGTTGGCTGATCGTCTCGAACGAGTAGTCGATCTCCTCGAAGATCTCGGGATCGGCCCGGAACACCGTCCGGGTTCCGTGGCGGCCGTTCGATGGCCCGATCTTCTTGACCGGCGTGGTGGGCGCGCCACGCTTGTATTCCTGCGCCCACATCCAGCCGTCGCGTGCGCTCTCGACGCGCATCCATTCGGCCAGGGCGTTGACCACGCTCACGCCAACGCCGTGCAGGCCACCCGACACTTTGTAGCCGCCGCCGCCGAACTTGCCGCCGGCATGGAGCACGGTGTGCACGACCTCGAGGGCATCCTTGCCGGTTGAGTGCTTGCCGACGGGCACGCCTCGGCCGTCGTCCGTGACGGTCACGGTGCCGTCGGCCGCGATGGTGACGTCGATCCGGCTGGCGTGCCCGGCCATCGCCTCGTCGATCGAGTTGTCGACGACCTCCCAGACGAGGTGATGCAGGCCGCGGCTGTCAGTCGAGCCGATGTACATGCCCGGGCGACGTCGGACCGCCTCGAGTCCCTCCAGGACCTGGATGCTCTCCGCAGTGTATGTCGATGCCCCCTTCCGACCCGAGGCGCGCCTCGCCGGTGCGGGCGGCGGACTCGTGACGGCGCCGGTGGCCGTGCTCGCCGGGGTAGTGGATCGCTCGGTCACGCGGGTCCTCCGGTCAGGCGCTCATACAGGCGCCCGAGCTCCTCGTCGCTGTAGAACTCGATGACGATCCGGCCGCCGCGGCGCGTACGTGCGAGCGACACCTTGGTACCCAGCGCCCGTCGAAGGTCCTCCTCCACCCGCTCGGCATCGGGATCGCCCGGGCGAACCGACGCTCCGGCCTTCGGCCCCGGTGCCTGCAGACGCCGGACCAGCTCCTCCACCTGGCGGACAGACAGGCCTCGGGCGATCACGACCTCGAGCAAGCCGATCTGCTCGGGAACGTCCAGGCCGGCCATGGCCCGAGCGTGGCCCTCGCTGATCGTCCCTTCACCGACGGCAGCCTGCAGTGCTGGATCGAGCTCGAGGAGGCGCAGGGTGTTGGCGACGGTCGAGCGAGCGCGCCCAACCTTCTGGGCGACCTCCTCCTGGGAGTACTCGAACTCGTCGATCAGCTGGCGGTACGCGCGCGCTTCCTCGAGCGGATTGAGGTCCGACCGCTGGACGTTCTCGACGAGCGCCAACTCGAGCTGGTGACGGTCGGCGAGCTCGCGTACGACGGCGGGGATCCGCGTCAGGCCCGCCAGGCGAGCGGCACGGACGCGACGCTCACCTGCGACGAGCCGGTAGCCCTCCAATGTCTCGGTCACGAGGACCGGCTGAAGCACGCCGTGCTCGGCGATGCTCGCCGCTAGCGCCTCGAGCTCGGCGCCGCCCATCGATCGCCGCGGCTGATAGGGGTTGGCAACGATCCGATCGAGGGCGATCTCGGTCGGCGCCTCCACAGCGCCGACTCGCCCTGGGATCAGCGACGCGAGCCCGCGCCCGAGGGCGGATGGGCGCTCGCCGGGCCGGGCGGTCACAGGTCCACCGTCGTGAGGGATCGGGCGGGGGCCAGAGCCGGGGCCGCCGCGGCCACGGCCGCCCCGTCGGCGCCGTGGGCGACAGTCCCGCGTCCGTCTCGCTTCATGAACTCCACGGTGAGGTCGCGATAAGCGTCGGCACCCTTGGATTCTGGCCGGTAGAGGGCAATGGGCAGGCCGTGGCTGGGGGCCTCCGACAGCCGGATGCTTCGGGGCACGACGGTCTTGTACACCAGCGAGCCGAGATGTCGTCGGACCTCTGCGGCGACCTCCGTCGCGAGGTTCGTCCGTGCGTCGAACATGGTGAGCACGACCCCCTTGATGGCGAGATCCGGGTTCAATTGATCGCGGACCAGGTTGATGGTGGCGGTGAGCTGGGTCAGGCCCTCGAGGGCGTAGTACTCGCACTGGATGGGGATGAGTACCGAATCGGCGGCGGTGAGCGCGTTGACAGTCAGCAACCCGAGCGAAGGCGGGCAGTCCAGGATCACGTAGTCGTATTCCGCCGCGACCCCGGCCAGCGCACTGGCCAGCCGGTGCTCCCGAGCGATGAACCCGGCGAGCTCGACCTCGGCGCCGGCGAGCGCGAGCGATGAGGGGATGAGATCCAATCGGAGGATGGGAGTCCGCATCACCAGCTCGGTCATCGGGACCGAACCGAGGAGCGCGTCGTAGACCGATCGTTCCACGTCCCGCTTCTCGATGCCGAACCCGCTGGTGGCGTTCCCTTGTGGATCCAGATCGATGACGAGCACCCGTTCGCCGGCGAGGGCGAGATAGGTCGCGAGATTGACCACCGTGGTGGTCTTCCCGACGCCGCCCTTCTGGTTGGTGCAGGCGATCGTCTGGCCCATCAGGCCCCAGGTCCGAGGGTGCTCACAAGCGTAGATTCTACCATCTGGAGGCCCTTTCCACTCCCACGCCGCTCCTCCGCTCGGCTTGCGGCGGACGTGCACCGATCTTCCCAGACGACCCTGCACTATGAATCAACCGAGCCGGTTCGGGCGTCCCTGTCGTGGCCGCGTGTCACGTGGAACGCTACTGACGTTCGCATGCGAGCGCCCGCCCACGGCCGCGCCGGACGCACGTGTTCCACGTGAAACGTCCCCACGGCCGCGCCGGACGCACGTGTTCCACGTGAAACGTCTGGGTCGGGGGCCGTGCTGAAGTAGAAATCGTGGTGTCTTCTCGGGAGTCCGTGAACCTGGTCGGCGCTCGGCGGGTAGACACGCTCAAGCCCGGGCGATTGCCCGTTTTGGAAGGCCCTCGGTATACTCGCGGCTGACGTGGCCGCAGCTCGGTCGTCGCGGTCGTCGCGCAGCCGTTCGAGCGGCCGGGAACGACGCCGAGGTTCGACCCCCATCTGATGCGTCTGACACTCGCCGCAGTCGGCGCCGTCGTCGCGGCGCTCCTTCAGCTGACGATCGTCCCGTATCTCAGGGCCGGCAACGCGCAACCGGATCTCGTCCTAGTGTTCGCCGTCACGGCGACCATCGCCGGCAGCGTCGAGGCCGGCCTTCTCTCGGCATTCATCGGCGGCTTGATGATCGACCTTCTCGCCCCTCGGCCGCTCGGCATGACGGCATTCATGCTGCTTCTGTCGGTCGGTCTCGCCGCGATCCTCGGACGCGCGCTCGATCGCGTCCGAGTCATCGCCCCGGTCATCGCTGTTTTCCTGGGTAGCTGCCTGAGCAGCGCGCTGTTCCTGTTCCTC
Source organism: Chloroflexota bacterium (assembly GCA_039931975.1). Lineage (GTDB taxonomy): Bacteria > Chloroflexota > Limnocylindria > Limnocylindrales > CSP1-4 > Chersky-267. The sequence continues at coordinate 6,413 of JBDTQW010000002.1, forward strand.
TTTGGCGCCCTGCGCGACCGCATCCCGGTTCCCAGCCCAGTCCAGGCGATCTTGCCCGATGCCATCTACAGCGCTGCGGTGGCGGCCGTCGTGGGAACGATCGCGGTCGCGATCCGCCAGCGGGCCGCCGAGCGGGAGCGGGTCGCGTGGTAGCCCCGACGATGATCGACGAGCGGCCCGGTCGGGAGCGACAGCTCATCCGCCTCCTGGTCTTCGGGATCGTGGTGATCATCGGCGTCAGCGGCCTGACCGCCCGACTCGTCTACCTCCAGTTTGTGCGGGGCCAGGTCTACCAGGCCCGCGCCGAACAGAATCGTACGGTCAAACAGCCGGTCCCGTCGACGCGGGGCCTGATCTACGACCGTGACGGTCGACTTCTCGTCTTGAACGAGCCGAGCTACGCGATCAAGGTCCGACCATCCGACCTGCCCTTCCCGCAGCGGGCCGAGGTGGTCGCGCGTCTGTCCTCACTGCTCGGCATCGAGGCGGCCGAGATCAACATGACGATCGACTCGAATCCCGGATCGCGCTTCGACCTGGTCCGCGTCGCCCAGGATGTCCCGGTCGCCACCGCGAACATCATCGCCGAGGAGCGGCTGGCGCTGCCGGGGGTGGAAGTCGCTGTGGAGTCGAAGCGCCACTACGTCGACGGGGCGTTGATGTCGCAGCTCATCGGCTACACCGGTCCGATCGATGCGGAGGCCCTCAAGGAGCTCAAGGACCAGGGCTACCAGCCCGACGACTTCATCGGCCGAGCGGGGGTCGAATCGTCATACGAGGCCACGCTCCGCGGCACCTACGGCCAGGAGACCGTCGAGCGGGACGCCGCCGGGCGCAAGCTCCAGGTCCTCTCGACCGACCAGGCCGCCCAGGCGGGGGACTCGCTGAACCTGACGATCGACACCCGGGAGCAACGCCTCGCCGAGAAGGCCGTGACCTGGGCGATGCGCAAGGCCGGCCTGAAGCGCGGCGTGATGATCGTGATGAACCCGCAGACCGGCGAGGTCCTGGCCATGGTCAGCCTGCCGACGTACAACAACAACAAGTTTGCCGAAGGGATCAGCCGCAAGGACTTCCAGGCGCTCCTCAAGAACCCGGAGAAGCCGCTTCTCAACCACGCCATCAACGAGCAGTACCCACCCGGATCTACCTACAAGCTGGTGACCGGGCTGGGGGTGCTCGCGGACAAGAAGCTCGGCACCACCGAGCTCGTCCAGACGAAGCCCTATATCCAGATCGGACCCGACCGGTATTGGGATTGGAACCACTCCGGGTTCGGCCGGCTCGACATCCGAAGCGGCTTCGCCCACTCGAGCGACACGTTCTTCTACCAGATGGCCCAGCGGCTCGGGATCGAGCGGCTCGCGTACTGGGCGCGTCAGCTGGGGTTCGGAGCCAAATCCGGGATCGACCTCCCGGGCGAGGTCCCCGGGATCGTCCCAGACAACAAATGGAAGCAGAACACGTTCGGACAGGAGATCTTCCCCGGAGAGGTCCTCCAGGCCGGCATCGGCCAGGGATACGACACCTCCACCCCTCTCCAGATCCTGAACGCCTACGCGACTCTGGCCAACGGCGGCAGGCTCTACCAACCCCAAGTTGTGCGGGAGATCGTCGACACGGACGGCACGGTCGTCCGGCCGTTCGCGCCAAAGCTGATCCGGAAAGTCAAGACTTCGGCCGCAAACTTCAGGATCATGCGACTCGGGGCACGCGAGGTCGTGACCAGTCGCCACACGTTCAACCTCGCGGACCTGCCGATCGTCGTCGCGGGCAAGACCGGCACGGCCGAGTTTGGCGTGAAGGATTCGAAGGGCCGGCTGCCCTTCCACAACTGGTTCGTGGCTTTCGTTCCCAAGCACAGGGACGTGGCCAAGCCCGATTCCGAGCTTGCGGTGATCGGCTTCGCCTACGACTCGAACACCGTGGGCAACACCGCGACCGAGATGGTCAAGTACTACCTCCAGCTCCACTACAAGCTCAAGACCGATCTGCGCCGCACGGACCTCCTCCGGCGGGGCAACTTCTACGGCGGCAATTGATGGGTGTCCTGAAGGCCGAGCCGGCCAGGGCCCAGGATTGGGCCGCGCGATCCGTCGGCGCCGCCTGGCGATCGTTCGACTGGCAGATGATCGTGTTCGCCGTGCTCCTGGTAGCGATCGGCCAGGCTCTGGCATACAGCAACACCATCGCTGCGGGTGACGGCGCGTTCGAGGCGGGCTCGACCTTCGCCCGCGGCCTGGTCTGGGCCGCGTTCGCGGTCGTCGCCTTCGTCGTGGCCACCGCGTTCGATTACAAGTGGCTGCGGACGTTCGCCTGGCCCCTCTACCTGGTCAACCTCGGGCTCCTCGGCGTCACCCTGCTGATCGGCGATGGCGTCAGCGGAGCCGCCCGCTGGATCCCGCTCGGACCCTTCCAGTTCCAGTTCAGCGAGCTGGCCAAGATCCTGATGATCATCGTGCTGGCCAACTACCTCGCCAACCGGGAAGACAAGCTCGGCTCGATCCGGACGATCCTGGGCGCCTGCGTCCTGGTGGTCCCGGCCTGGATCCTCATCCTGAAGCAGCCCGACCTCGGCACGTCGCTGGTGCTGGCCGGGATCCTCGCCGGGATGCTGTTCATGTCCGGCGCGAGCATCCGCTGGCTGGCCGTCCTGGGCGGCGCGGTCGTGGCAGCGGTCCCCATCGCGTGGACCTACCTCCTGCTCGACTACCAGAAGCAGCGCCTGCTTAGCTTCCTCGACCCCGCGGCCGATCCGCAGGGCTCCGGCTATCAGCTGCTCCAGGGCCAGATCGCCGTCGGTTCCGGCGGGCTCCTGGGCAAGGGACTGACCAACGGCACGCAGAACCAGCTCGATTTCCTGCCGGTGCAGACCACCGACTTCGTCTTCGCCCTGCTGGCCGAGGAGCTCGGTTTCGTTGGGGCGATCCTGCTCCTCGGGCTGTTCGTCGCTCTCATCTGGCGGATCTTGGTCACGGCCTGGCGAGCGCGCGATCCGTTCGGCCTGGGCATCGCCTCGGGTGTGGCCTCGATGCTCCTGTTCCAGTTGATCGTCAACGTGGGCATGGTCATCGGGGTGATGCCGATCACCGGCATCCCGTTGCCGTTCATCACCCACGGTGGGGCGTCGATCATCAGCATCGCGATCGGCCTGGGGATCCTTCAGAGCATCAACATCCGCCAGGGCCGCGCCGAGTGGTGACGGGGACGACTGCGCAACCAGATACGCCCGGCTAGGTGGCCTGATTAGGGCGAGCCACCGGCCGTCGAAACCGCCTTCGGCCGCGCGTGGCTCACGGTCCTAGCGCCGGCGAAACAGGCCGCGTCGCTCGTCTTCGACCTGGCTGCTGCGCCGCCGGCCGGCGTTGCGCAGCAGACCGTCGACCTCGTCGCGATAGGCTCGACCGATCGCCATCCGGTCCAGCCACTCCAGGTATTCGAGGTCCTTCCGGGCGATCTCGCCCAGTGACCAGCCAGCATATCGACCGAAGTTGAGGACGGTTCCGGACGGATCGCCGGGCGGCGGACCCGCAGCGCCTTCTCCGTCGGCGGTGCGCATCCGACTCGGGTCGTAGCCGCCACCGAGGGTCGACCGGCCGCTGGTCCAATCGCGCGACACGGTCTGGGGCCGAATCGGCGCTCCTTGGCCACCGGCGGTCGCCGGATCGCCCGCGCCACCCGGCCCGGCCCCGCCCGGGCCAGCAGATCCGCTCACGCCGGTCGGCCCTCGCTCGCCGGCAGGCCAAGAGCCCGCGCCAGCTCCCTGTCCTGCCGATCGCTCTCGGGCCACCCGCTCGCGGTCGAAGGTCTCGCGCCGGATCGGGTCGCCGAGGAGTTCCATCGCGCGGTTGATCTCGAGCATCCGCGCGGCCGCGTCTGGCCCCGGGCTGACGTCCGGGTGGAACTTGCGGGCGAGCCGGCGGTAGACCAGCGCGATGATCTCCAGGTCCGCCTCGGGGTCGACCTGGAGCACCTTGTACGGGTCGAAGTCGGGGGCAGGGCCGCGAGTCACTTGACGCTCTCCGCGCCGACGTCGGCGGCGAACTGCCCTCCCGCCGCCTCCATCGCCTCGACCCCGGCTGCCGTCGATGGGAGCTCCCGGTCGCTCGCGTCGCCGGTCTCGTCGGTGTCCACCTCAGATGCCCGCCGGAAGACGTACTTGAAGACATCCCGGAAGGCGGCGGTGACGGGCAGGGCCAGGATCGCGCCGAGAAGACCGAAGATCGCGCCGCCGATGATCAGCGCGGTGATGATCAGGCTCGGATGGAGGTCGATCGCGTCGCTCTGGATCTTGGGAACGAGGACGTTGTTCTCGATCTGCTGGATGGCCAGGTACAGCAGCAATGCAGCCAGGGCCGGGCCAGGACCGGCCGTGAGGCCGAGGAGCACCGCCGGTACGGCCGAGATGATCGGACCGATGATCGGGATGAGTTCGCCGAACGCGGCAATGATCGCCAGCAGCACGGCGAACCGACCGAAGATGGGGTCGACCGTGAGGCCCAGCACGGTCAGTCCGATGAAGGACGCGAGGCCGACGACGCCACCGAGGATCAGCTGCCCGCGGACCCACTTGCCGAAGACCTCGTGCACGATCCCGGCGATCGCCCAGGTGTCGCGACGCCACGGCGCCGGCAGGGATCGATCCACCGCGGCCTGTAGCCGTGGGCGGTCCTTGAGCAGGAAGAAGAGCCACGCCGGCAAGATCAGGTAGCCGAAGATCGAAGTCACGAACGAGGCGGCACTGTCGATGATCGGCTGGAGGAATCCGATGTCGAGATTGTTGAAGGCGTCGAGCGTCGCGGCCACGATCGAGTCGGCGATCGTGCGCAGCTCCGCCGGCAGTCCCATCCGGTCGTAGAGCTCGTTGAGGTGGTTGAGCTGGTACTGGATGAGCTTGACGATGTCGGGCAGCTCGGTCGTGAACGTCGCGATCTGCTGGACGAGCGGAGGGATCGCGATCGCCAGGGCGAGGGCAATGATGGCCACCGAGATCGCGTACACGAGCAGGACCGCCAGCCAACGCGGCATCCCGACCCGAGCGAATCGCTCCACTAGCGGATCGAGGAGATAGGCCAGCAGCAGGCCGACCACGAACGGGCGGACGGCCGAGCCGGCCGCGAACAACACGATCGCGATGAGCATCGCCGCGGAGATGAGCACCGCCACTCGCGGCGTCGGCGGCTTGATGCGGACCGTCGGGTCGGCGCAGGGGTCGGCCTCGGAGCTCGGATCCACGCTCAGCGCCGACGCGACCGTTCGGGCGTCGTCCTCCATCGTCGGTCAGACTAGCAGACGTGGACGACCGTTCCGGAGAGCGCCGCGCCGAGCCTCGTCAGCGCTGGCGGATCGTCTTCGCCCGATCCGCGCCGCCCTCGCCGGAGCATGGCGACGGGGTCGCAGGATGGGAGACGGCGCTCACCGCGGCCAGGCTGCCCGTGGCCTTCAGCCAGGGCCGCACTGCACGGCCACGGGTGTCGCTCGCCGCCGCATTGCCGATCGGCGTGGCCGGCGAGGCCGAACTGGCCGATGTCGTCCTGACGGAACGCCTCACCCGATCCGAGCTGCGGTCCCGTCTCGAAGGGCGGCTGCCCGACGGCCATCGCCTCGTCGACCTGTTCGATGTCTGGCTCGGCGAGCCGTCGCTGGCCGCCAGCCTGGCTGCCGCCGACTATCGAGTCGACGTTCGAGGAACGAGCGCTGCCGACCTGGGCGGAGCGTGCGACGCACTGCTCGCCTCCACCAAGCTCGAACGAACGCGCTCCAAGGGCGAGGGCCGCTCGGTTGCCTACGACCTGAGGCCCCTGCTGCTGCGCCTGGACGCGCTCCCCGGAGCGGCGGTGTCGGACGCGGCTGACGGGACGGCCACCCTGAGCATGCGCCTGCACCACGGTCAGGAAGGTGGCGCCGGCCGGCCGGACGAAGTCGTCCTCGCCCTCGGCGAGTGGCTCAGCCGTCCCGTGTCGGTTGCGAGCGCAGTTCGCGAGCGCTTGTTGACGTCCGACGAGCTGCCGTGCGGTTGACGCTCGGCCGCGCTCGCCGTACCATCGGCGTTCGCCCGACCCCGGTCGGCGTCTCACCCTGTCCCACGCAGCGATCGACCACGGTCGGTCGCGACGACCACCCCGAGGATCCATGTACGCAGTCATCGAGACCGGCGGGAAGCAGTATCGCGTCGAGGTCGGCACCCAGCTCGAGGTCGAGCTGATCGATGCCAAGGCCGGCGACACGGTCAGCATCGAACGCGTCCTCCTCGTCGCGGACGGTGACACGGCGACCATCGGACGGCCGGTGGTGAGCGAGGCCAGTGTCCGCGCCGAGGTTCTGCGCCAGGAACGCGGCGAGAAGGTCATCTCATTCAAGTACCGTCCGAAGGCTCGACGGCGCGTGAAGAAGGGCCATCGCCAGGAGCTCCACGTCCTGCGCATCGCCGACATCGTGCTCAACGGTAAGAGCGCCGCGGAGGCGGTTCGGAAGGCCGAGACCGAGGCGAAGAGCGAGCGCCAGCGGCTCGAGGAGGCGGCCCGTCGCCAGGCGGCCGAAGACGCAGCCCTTGCCGCCAAGCTCGCCGCGGCCAAGGCGCCCAAGGCCGAGCCGAAGGCCGGCCCGAAGGCAAAGACCGGAGCCAAGCCGGCATCGACGGCCAAGCCGGCGCCGACCGCCAAGAAGCCACCCGCCGCCAGGTCCACGCCCGCCGCCAAGTCCCAAGCCAAGGCCACCGCGCCCAAGAAGCCCGGTGCCGCCAAACCGACCGCCGCGAGGAAGCCGCGCGCCACGAAGAAGGACGAGTAGACCCAGATGGCCCACAAGAAGGCAGGCTCAAGCTCGAAGAACGGCCGCGACAGCGTCGGCCAGCGACTCGGCGTCAAGGTCGGCGACGGCCAGATCGTGCCCGCCGGCTCGATCATCGTGCGCCAGCGCGGGATGACCTTCCTCTCCGGCGATGGAACCGGCCTCGGCCGCGACTACACCGTCTTCGCGACGGTCACCGGCAAGGTCCGCTTCGAGCACCAGACCAAGTCCAAGAAGCGTATTCGCGTCGAAGCCGTCGCGGCCGAGGCGTAATCGCAGCCAGCACCGCAGCCGACGACCACCGGCGGGCAGGACCCGTACGGACGGCGCCGGAGGAGAACCGACGTGAAGCCCGACATCCATCCCAAATACTTCCAGGCCGAGGTCCATTGCGGATCGTGTGGGACGACATTCACGGTCGGGTCCACTCGGCAGGAGCTCCGGGTCGACGTGTGCAGCAACTGCCACCCGTTCTTCACCGGCAAGCAGACGATCATCGACACCGCCGGCCAGGTCGAGCGCTTCCAGAAGCGCCTGGAACGGTCCGCTCGCGCGTAGACCCGAACGAAGCGGGGCTTCGCCGCACCGCCGAGCGTCCGGCCGTACGCCGACCCACCTCGACCCACGAGGGCGACGAGACCGAGCCTGGTCGTCCCGCTCGGGTCGCCCGCCCGTGAGCCGGTAGACTGCCTCGATGGCGCGCTATACCTACGGTGGTCAGGCCCTGATCGAGGGCGTCCTAATGCGCGGTCGCAACGCGATCGCGGTGGCGTTTCGCAGCCCCGAAGGCGGCATCGTCTGGGCCACGGAACGGCTCGACTCCGGGTTCCACGGAAGCCGCTGGGCACGGTTGCCCTTCCTGCGCGGACTGGTCGTGCTGTACGAGACGCTGATCGTCGGCACGCGCTGGCTGGTCCGCTCGGCCTCGCTGGCCGCCTCCGAGGAGGGCGCCGAGCTCGGCCGCGGCGCGATCGCGGTCATGCTCGGGGTGACCCTGGCCGCCGGGATCGGCGTCTTCTTCCTGCTGCCCTTGATCATCGCCACGTTCACCACCAGCCAGATCGACAACGGCCTGGTCCAGCACCTCGTCGAAGGGCTCGTGCGGGTCGGGATCTTTCTGGGCTACCTCGTCCTGATCGCCCAGGCCAAGGACGTCCGGCGCGTGTTCCAGTACCACGGCGCGGAGCACATGACGATCCACGCGCTCGAGGCCGAGGACCCGCTGACGACGGCCGCGGTGCGCAGGTACCCGACGGCCCACCAGCGGTGCGGGACGGAGTTCCTGGTCGTGGTCATCGCTCTGTCGATCGTGATGTTCAGTCTCGTCGGGCGACAGAGCCCGCTGGTCATGGTCGGCAGCCGGATCGTGCTCATCCCGGTGATCGCGGGCGTCGGCTACGAGCTCCTGCGGCTGGGCGCCAGGTACCGGGCGAATCCCGTGGTCCGCGCGATCATGTGGCCGGGCATCCTCGTCCAGAAGATCACCACCCGGCAGCCGACTGACGACATGATCGAGGTCGCGATCGTGTCGATGGAGGAGGCCCTGACCGCCGACGGCGAGCCCATCCCGGACGGCAGTGCCATGTTTGAGCGCGAGCCGCTGGCCGAGGCCGAGGCTCGGATCAAGGCCAAGCGCGCCGCCGAGCTGGGCGCGAGCGAGGGCGCTAGCGAGGGCGGCAGCGAGACCGAGCGACCCGCCACCGAAGCATGATCGGCGACCGGCTCCGCGAGGTCGTGGCCCGCCACGAGGCGATCCAGGCGGAGCTGGTCCTGCCCGAAACGTCGACGGACCCCGACGCCCTGCGCCGCCTCGGCCGCGAGCTGGCCCGGCTGGAGCCTGTGGTGGCGGCCGTCCACCGCCTGGCCGACACCCGCGCCGAGCTGGCCGGCGCACGCCAGATGCGCGACTCCGAATCTGACGATGAGCTGCGCGGGATGGCCCGTGACGAGGTGGTCAGGCTGGAGGCCGACGAGGCCCGCCTCATCGAGGAGCTCAAGGTGCTCCTGCTCCCACGCGATCCGGCCGACGACGGTGACGTGATCATGGAGATCCGGGCCGGTGCCGGCGGCGAGGAGGCGGCGCTGTTCGCCGCCGAGCTGCTCCGGATGTACCTGCGTTATGCCGAGCGCCATCGCTTCGCCGCGGAGGCGATCTCGCTCAACGAGACGGGCATCGGCGGGCTCAAGGAGGCGATCCTCGAGATCAGCGGCGACGGCGCCTACTCGCGCCTGAAATTCGAGGGCGGCGTCCATCGCGTCCAGCGGGTGCCGGCCACCGAGTCGTCCGGCCGGATCCACACCTCGACCGCGACGGTCGTGGTCCTGCCCGAGGTCGAGGAGAACGAGATCGTCATCGACGAGGACCGGGATCTCCGGATCGAGGTCAAGCGTTCGTCGGGGCCCGGGGGACAGTCGGTGAACACGACCGACTCGGCAGTCCGGATCACCCACCTGCCCTCGGGGCTCGTCGTCGAGATCCAAGACGAGAAGAGCCAGCACAAGAACAAGGCCAAGGCGCTGTCGGTGCTGCGCGCCAGGCTCCAGGACCTCGAGCTCCAGAAGCAGCGCGCCGAGAACTCGGCCGCCCGGCGCTCGATGATCGGGGCCGGCGATCGTTCCGACAAGATCCGGACCTACAATTTTCCCCAGGACCGGGTGACCGATCACCGGATCGGGATGGACCTGTCGAACCTGCCCAAGGTGCTCGACGGCGATCTCGACCGGCTCGTCGACGCCCTGATCACGACCGACCAGGCGGAGCGCCTGACCGCGCTCCTCGATGACGACGGCGACGACCCTTCGGCGGGCGCGCCGAGCCGCCGCACGTAGCCCCGTGGCGACCGTCGAAGAGCTCCTGCGTGCCGGGATCGAGCGGCTCCGCGCGTCCGGCTCCGAGAGCCCCCGGCTCGACGCCGAGCTCCTGCTCGCCCGGAGGGTCGGTCTCGACCGGACCCGGATCGTGGCCTATCCGGAGGCACCGGTCGGCGAGTCGGCTGCCGCGGCATACGACACGGACCTCGCCCGGCGCGAGATGGGCGAGCCGATCGCGTACATCCGGGGGATCAAGGAGTTCCACGGTCTGGCCTTCGTGGCAGACCCGCGTGCGCTGATCCCGCGGCCCGAGACCGAACGGCTGGTCGAGCTGGCTGAGTCCGAGGTGGTGACCCGGCTGCTGGCCGCACCGCGCCCGCCGGGCACCCGGCCGGTCCGGGTCGTCGACATCGGCACGGGCAGTGGCCCGATCGCGATCGCGCTGGCCGTGGCACTCCGCCGCCGACGGATGCTTGGCGACGTGCGGATCATGGCGACCGACCTCGCCCCCGAGGCGCTTCAGCTCGCTCGCGAGAACGCTGTCGGGCACGGCGTTGCCGACCGTATCGAGTTCATCGTGACCGATCTCCTGCCGCTGGACGGGGAACTGCTCGATGTCGTCGCGGCGAACCTGCCGTATATCCCGTCCGCGGTCGTGGATGAGCTGCCGGTCGCAGCATCGTTCGAGCCCCGCGAGGCGCTCGACGGCGGCCCCGACGGCCTGGACGTCATTCGCGCGTTGCTCGACCGATTGCCCCGGGTGCTCCGTCGCGACGGCGTGGCGCTCCTCGAGATCGGCTCGGACCAGGCCCAGGTTCTGGCGGCGGAAGCTGCCACGCGAATGCCCGGCTGGGCCTGCGAAGTCCTCTCCGACCTCGCCGGTCTGCCCAGGGTGGCGCGGCTCGAGCCTGCCGCCTAAGGCCGTGCCGGACCCCCGTTTCCCGATCCGGTTGCTCGCGCTCGACCTCGACGGAACGCTGATCGGGCCAGACCTACGTCTCTGGCCGCGGACGCGCGCGGCGATCCTGGCAGCGGTCGGCAGGGGTGTCCATGTGTCCCTTGCAACCGGCCGGATGCCGACGAGTGCCCAGCCCTTCGCGGCCGAGCTCGGCCTGCACGACCCCGTCATCGCCTACCAGGGCGCCCTGGTCCGCGCCGCGCCCCCGGCCGATCGAGCCCTGGGCCGGCTGATCTATCACCGGCCACTTCCGGCCGACGTCGCTCGCGAGACGATTCGCTGGACGCGAGAACGAGGTTTCGCGCCGCACCTGAACCATCTCGAACGCTTCATCATCCCGGCCGGAGACCCACGGACTGACGACTACTCGGCATTCCTTGGGGCACACGCGGAGATCGTGCCCGACCTCGAGGGCTGGATCCGGCGACCGGTGTCGAAGGTACTGGCCGTCGGCCCGACCGGCGCGCCGCTGGCGTTCCTCGAGGCCGCCCGGACCCACTTCGCCGGGCGGGCGGAGGTCACCGTCAGTCACCCCGAGTTCCTCGAGTTCCTGGCGCCGGGTGTATCGAAGGGCCAGGCCGTGCGCTGGCTGGCCCGGCGCCTGCGCATCCCACTCGAGCAGACCCTGGCGATTGGCGATCAGTACAACGACTTCGAGATGATCGCGGCGGCCGGTCACGGCGTGGCCATGCCATCGGCGCCACCCGCCGTCCAGGGGGCGGCTCGCTACGTAGCGGCCCCACTGGCCGACGAGGGCGCCGCCGAAGTCATCGAGCTGCTAGTCCTGGCCGGCCAGGACGCGCCGGGCAACGTCGACCGGATCCGACCGGGCGGCGCAGCGGCGGCCGTGGCCGGCCCGCTCGTCCGACCGAGCGCGGCATCCCGATGAGCGCGACGATCCTGGTCGACGACGAGGCCGGACGTGGGGCGGCCATAGCCGCGCTTCGCCGAGGCGGGCTCGTGGCGCTGCCGACGGACACGGTCTACGGCCTGGCTGTCGGGCTCGAGGCGATCGGGGGTCTCGGGCGGCTGTTCGCGGCCAAGCACCGGCCGCTCGACAAGGCGATCGTCCTGCTCCTCGCCGATCACCGCCAGGCAGAATCGGTCGGTCTCCTGGACGCGGCGGCCCACGTTCTCGTCTCGGCATTCTGGCCCGGGGGCCTGACCCTGGTCGTGCCGCTCCGTCCCGACGCGGCTCTGCCGGCCGAGCTGACCGGTGGCACGGGAACCATCGGACTCAGGCTGCCCGCCCATGACGCGCCGCGTGCCCTGGCGGCTGCTGTCGGCCCGCTGCCCGTCACCTCGGCGAATCGATCCGGGGAGGCGGCCGCGACCGATGCCGCGCAGGTCCTGGATCAACTCGGCGACAGCGCCGACCTGGAGCTCATCCTCGACGGTGGACCAGTCCCCGGCGGCGTGGCGTCGACCGTGGTCGATTGCGCCGCCGGACCCGCGCGGATCCTCCGAGCGGGCGCCATCACGGTCGATGCGCTGGCGGCCGTTCTCGACGAGGCCGAGCTGGAGCACCGCCTGCGCGGCTGACCCCTGGGACCGGGTCAGACGAGGGAGCGGTGCCCGCGCCCAGGTCGACCGTTGTGGGACGATTGCGCCGGTCGCCGGCGACCCCGGGCGATCGCGAACGCAGACCGAGGGACCCCGATGACCGCCACTGCCCCCACGGGACTCGCCTGGGCCCCGATCTCCGATGTCGATCCCGAGCTATGGGCGGCGATGGTCGGCGAGCGCCACCGTCAACACGACAAGATCGAGCTCATCGCCAGCGAGAACTACGTCTTCGGGGCCGTTCTCGAGGCGCAGGGGAGCTGGCTCACGAACAAGTACGCCGAGGGCTTGCCGGGCAAGCGCTACTACGGCGGCTGCGAATATATCGACATCGCCGAGCGCCTCGCCCAGGAGCGCGCCCTCGCGCTCTTCCCCGGTTCCGAGCACGTCAACGTCCAGCCCCACTCTGGCGCCCAGGCCAACATGGCGGCCTACCTGAGCTCCGTCAGCCCCGGCGATCGGGTCCTCGGCATGAAGCTTGATCAGGGTGGGCATCTGACCCATGGGATGGCGCTCAACTTCAGCGGCCGGTTCTATGAGATCCATGGCTACGGGGTCAGCCGCGACGACGAGCGCATCGACTACGACGCCCTCGAGCAGCAGGCGGGCCAGGTCCGGCCCAGGCTGATCATCGGCGGGGCGAGTGCTTATCCTCGGATCATCGACTTCGAGCGGATGGCCGACATCGCTCACTCCGTCGGCGCGCTCCTGTGGGTCGATATGGCCCACGTGGCCGGGCTGGTCGCCACCGGTCTTCATCCCAGTCCCTTCCCGCACGCCGACATCGTCACCACGACGACCCACAAGACCCTCCGCGGCGCCCGCGGCGGGCTCATCTTCAGCCGACGAGAGCTGCCGTCGACGGCCGATCCGGCCGACTTCCCGATGGTCAAGCCGAACCTGGCCGCAACGATCGACCGGAGCGTCTTCCCGGGCATCCAGGGCGGTCCCCTCGAGCACGTGATCGCCGCCAAGGCGGTCGCCTTCAAGCTGGCTCTGACCGACGACTTCCGGGATTACCAGCAGCGAGTCGTGGACAACGCCCGGGTCCTGGCCGAGACCCTCGCCGGGGAGGGGCTGCGGCTCATCTCCGGCGGTACCGACAACCATCTCATCCTGGCCGACGTGACCTCGTTCGGGGTCACGGGCAAGGAGGCCGAGCACGTCCTCGACGAGATCGGCATCACCGTCAACAAGAACGGCATCCCGTTCGACGCGAACCCGCCGAACACGGCGTCGGGGATCCGGGTCGGGACGCCGGCGACGACCACCCGCGGCTTCGGCGAGGCCGAGATGCGCGATATCGGTCGGATCATCGTCGAGGCGATCCGGCGGCGGGACGAACCGGCCACCCAGGCTCGCCTCACCGAGGAAGTCGCGTCGATCGTCGCTCGCTTCCCCGTGCCCGGCCTCACCGAGGCCTGATGAGGTTCATCCCCGACGTCGGGGCGATCGTCCCGGCGCTCGTCGTCGCGTTCGGGTCGGCGGCCCTGCTCGCGCTCCTCCTGACGCCCGCCGTTCGGCGCTTCGCCCGGGCATTTGGCATGGTCGACCGCCCCGAGGCTCGCCGGGTGAACGTCCGCCCGATCCCACGCGGCGGCGGGTTGGCGGTCGCGGCGGCCTTCCTGACGGTCGCGGTGGTGGCCGTCATCGTCGCCGACCGGCGCCTCGTCGGGCCGATCGTGATCCCGGGCACCGTGGAACCCAGGGCGCTCGGCGCGCTGCTCATCGGAGGCCTGGTGGCGGCGGCGATCGGCTTCCTCGACGACGTCCTCCAGATCCGCGCCCGCTGGCAGCTGGTCGGTCAGGTGGCCGTCGCCCTGGGTGCGGCCGTCCTCGGGGTGTCCGTCGACAGCATCGCAAACCCGTTCGGCCCGGGCCAGATCCGGCTCGAAGCCTTTGCTGGGGCGTTCACGGTCATCTGGATCGTCGGCATGATCAACAGCATCAACTTCATCGACGGGCTCGATGGCCTGTCATCCGGGATTGCGTTGATCGCCGCCGCTACGCTGGGCTTGATCAGCCTCACCACCGCCGTCGGCCCGTTTGGCCAGCCGTTCATCGCCATCCTATGCTTCGTGTTGGCGGGAGCATTGCTTGGGTTCCTGCGCTGGAACTTCCACCCGGCGACGATTTTCGTCGGAACCAGCGGCGTGATGTTCATCGGCTACACCCTGGCGGTCCTGTCGATCCTCGGCTCAGCCAAGGTGGCCATCGCCCTGCTGGTCCTCGGCGTGCCGATCATCGACACGTTCTGGATCATCGTGCGGCGGTTGGTGAACCGCCGCTCGCCGTTCACCCCGGACCGAGGCCACGTCCACCACCGCCTGCTCGATCTCGGCCTCAGCCACACGCTGACCGTCCTGCTGATCTACGTCATCACGGCCGCCCTGGCCGCCCTGACCTTCCTGCTCTCGAGCGCGGCCCAGCAGCTCTATGCCTTCCTGGGCGTCGTCGTGGGCTCGGGGATCATCCTGTTCCTGCTGACCGGGCGTCACTCGGTCCAGGAGGATCTCGAGGCCGATTCCTATGTCGACGATCCGGTCGAGGCCCGACAGCCCGCCGACCCCTGACCGTCCGGCCGTCCCGGCCGTGGCTCCGACCGCTGCCCGGTCCCCGCGGTGCGCCGACGCACCGGTGGTACTTCCCCATTAGTACCCCCCGGTCGGAGCAGTGTTAGCATCCGGCCCACGAGGCCGCCCCGAGTGCTCCGGTCCGGTCCTTAGGGGGTCATGACCGAACAGCTGATCCTGGCTACGGCGATCGCGCTTGTCGCCCTGGCGCTGACCTTCGAGATCGTCGAGACCTGGCGATGGCGTGGTTCCGAGAACCGACCGCCGTCGCGCTTAGCCGTGCTGCGATTCCTACGCCGTATCCCGGGCGCGCTCGTCGGCATGGTCGCCCTCCAGGGCTGGCGAAGCCCGGGCGATGGCAGCGATCGGGCCATGGCGACACAGGTTGCCACAGGCCGACCCGGCCAGCCGCCCGGTCCGCCCCATGTCCAGCCCCACCGGATCGTCGTGTCCGGCACACACTCCGTCAGCGCTGCCAGCCCGGCCAACGAATGGATGGTCGCACCGACTGCGATCGGGGGGCATGTCCCACGGCAGTGGGCTGGGCATCCGCGGGCGCGACTGATCCGGGACACCCTGGGCGCGGCCCTGGTCCTCGTCGGTCTGGTCGTCGCGTTCGCGAACCTGCTGCCGGTCAAGTCCGATCCCGACGGCGGCGTCCTCGCGGCGACAGGCCTCCCCGATTTCACTCCTGTGGTCATCACCCCACAGCCGGCCGGGTCGCCCCTAG
This sequence comes from Chloroflexota bacterium, assembly GCA_039931975.1. Lineage (GTDB taxonomy): Bacteria > Chloroflexota > Limnocylindria > Limnocylindrales > CSP1-4 > Chersky-267. Next base: position 21,837 of record JBDTQW010000002.1, read on the forward strand.
CCCTCGGCCCGGTCGGATCACCTGCGACCCCGAACGGGACTCCGGCACCCGGCGTGACCCCGGCCCCGATCTCGACCCCTCCCGGCTCGAATCCGACCTCCGGCGTCCCACCGGTCTCGGGGCCGACGACCGCCCCAGGCCAGCCACCGCCCACCAACCCGCCACCGCCCACGCCGCCACCACCGACCAACCCGCCACCGACGCCGCCCCCGCCCACACCGCCCCCAACTACCCCGCCACCGCCCACCCCGCCACCACCGACGCCACCCCCACCGACTCAGGCACCCGCGCCCGGGATCACCTCGTTCACGGGCCCCTCGAATGCCCTTCCTCTTCAGGCCGTCACGTTCAGCTTCAGCTTCGAAAACGCCACGCGCTGGCGGATCACCTATGGCGATGGCGCACAAGCCGCATGCAATGCGAATTGCGGTACATCGGGCTCGCGGACACATTCGTACATCCTCGGGTCCTACACCGTCGAGCTGACCGTGTTCGGGGCAGGAGGCTCGTCGGACGCCGCCAGCCGGACAATCTCCGCTCCGTAGCAGGTCGTCGGCGGCGCCACTGCGACGCGGCGGCCGCAATCATTCGTGACCCAGGTTTGCCCGTCGTCCGGGCGGGCTGCTATCATCCGATGGCTTTGTCGGGTCAGGCCGGAGCCTATTTCGCCCTGTTTTCTGAGATCGGCTTCCTCCTGCTGGTCAGTACCCTCATGGGTGCGCTGGTCGGGAACTGGATCGACAAGCAACTGGGAACTCCCGGCGTCTTTCTGATCGTCGGGTTCCTCGGGGGAGCGGGGATCGGCGCCATCGGGATCTACCGACTGATCAACAGGTTCCTGGCGCGGTTCGACTGACGGACCTCACGTCCGACCGATAACGTCGAGAGCGCGGCACGACTGCCGCGCTCCTGTGTGTGGAGCGAGCGTGTCGAGCGATCAGGCCGCAACACCGGCACCCGCCGAGGACGTCGAAGCCGTCCCGGTGCCGGCCGAGCGGAGCAACAAGCGCAGGAACATCGTCGCCTTTCTCGTGGCGATCGTCGTGCTCGACGTCCTCGCGTTCGTGTTCGTCCCGCCCTATCCGATCGGCGAACCCGGCAAGCCGGTGAGCGGCATCGGCGACCTGATCAAGGCCAACCTCGAGCTGCCCGCACCCCACGTCATCTTCGACCTGGCGCCGAACGACCCCGTACCGGAAGGGGCCATCCTGTCGCTCCATCCGAGCATCACCAACACGATCCTGTCGACCTGGGTCGTGATGGCGGTCGTCCTGCTCATCGCCTACTTCGGCACTCGCCGGCTCCGGATGGTCCCGGGCGGCTATCAGAACCTGCTCGAGTTGACCTGGGAGAAGCTCGAGGATTGGGCGGTCTCGCTCGGCGGCGCCGAGGCGGCGCGACACGTCTCGCTGTTCGTCGCGTTCTTCCTCTTCATCCTGTTCTCCAACTGGAGCGGTCTGATCCCGTTCTTCGGCAAGATCGAGGCCTTGCGGGCCCCGACGAGCGACCTGAACGTCACCGTCGGGCTGGCCCTGGTCGCGTTCATCTACTTCCACTTCCGGGGCTTCCAGGCGCTCGGCGTGCGGGGCTATCTCGGCAAGTTCTTCGTCTTCAGCGGGTTCAAGAACGGCCCGGCCAACGGGGTGATCGACCTCTTCGTCGGGTTCATCGAGTTCATGCTCGAATTCATCAAGCCAGTGACGCTGTCGATGCGACTCTTCGGCAACATCTATGGCGGCGAGGTCGCCCTCGGCGTGATCACGGCACTGACGATCGCGATCATCCCGTTCCTGATGATCTCGCTGGAGGTCATGCTCAACGGCGTCCAGGCCCTGATCTTTTCCACCCTGGCCCTGATGTATACGCTCATCGCGGTCGAAAGCCACCACGTCGAGGAGCATCCCTCGGCATACGAGGAGGAGGCACTCGACTCGGCCCCGACTGGCGGCGTTGCGGCGGCCGCACACTGACTCGACCGGCGCGGGCGCCGGTCACCAGCAACGGCAACAACCCGGTGAACCCCGGGAAATAGGAGGAAGGCAACCCATGGAACACATCGGCGCAGGTCTCGCGGCACTCGGCGTCATCGGACCCGGCATCGGAATCGGGATCCTGACCGGTCTCGCGGCCACCGCGATCGGACGGAACCCCGATGCCACGCCCAGCATCCGGGCGCAGTTCATCCTCGGCGCAGCGTTCGCCGAGGGCCTTGGCGTTCTGGCCATCGTCGTCGCGATCCTCGCGATCGTCCTCTAGGGCAAGCAGTCGCTCGAGGAGTCCGATCGTGGATCTGTTCGGGATCGTCGGCGCGTTGCCCGGCGGCGGTGCCGTCGTGCCGTCAGCCGAAGCTGGCGGCGGCCTCGCCATCAACGGCTTCTGGATCATCGTCTCGTCGCTCAACTTCATCGTCTTCCTGGTCGTCCTCAACCTGCTCTTCGGCGGGACGATCCGGAAGATGCTCGGAGATCGCCGGACGCGGATCGAGCAAGGCCTGGCCGATGCCGAGGCCGCCCGGCTTGATCGTGAGAAGTCGGCTGCGGAAGCCGCCGAGACGATCGCCGAGGCGCGCCACGAGGCGAAGGAGATCCTCGACCGCGCCCAGAAGGTCGCCCAGGACACCCGTGAAGCCGAGTTGGCCGCCACCCGCGAGGAGCTCGAGCGGTTACGCGCCCGGGCTGCGTCGGACATCGAGGCCGAGAAGAAGCGTGCCTTGGCGGATCTGCGCGCCCAGGTCGCCGACCTCGCCCTGGCCGCCGCCGGCCACGTCGTCGGCGAGACCATGAGCGACGAGCGCCAGCGCCGCCTCGTCGAGGAGTTCCTGCGCGATACCAGCGACACCAAGGCTGATCGCTGATGGCCCGTCAGTCGACGGCCGCCCGGCGCTACGCGGAGGCGGCGTTCGAGATCGCCCTCCGCGACCGGACCGTCGACGCGTGGCGTCGCGAGCTCGACGACGTGGCCGGGGTCCTGACCGATCCGGCCGTGGCCGACGTCCTCCGCAACCCGTCGATCCCCACGGCTGTCCGCGAGGATGCCGTCCGCAAGGGACTCGGTAAGAGCCTCAGCGGCCCGGTGCTCAATCTGATCCTGTTCATGATCCGGCGCGGCCGCATCGAGGACATAGCCCAGGTCGCCGCCGAGTTCGGGCGCCTGGTCGACCAGCGCAACGGGATCGTTCACGCAACCGCTACGACGGCCCTGCCGCTCGACAAGGCAGAGATCAGCGCGCTCACCGCCCAGCTCGAGCAGATGACCGGCGGAACCGTCCGATTGATCGTCGAGACCGATCCGGGATTGCTCGGGGGCCTCGTCGTCCGGGTCGGCGACCGCCTCATCGATGGGAGCGTGCGAGGTCGCCTCGAGCGACTCCGCAACCAGCTCGTGTCAGGCGCCCTCTAGGAGAACCAGCCAATGGCCATTCGTTCCGACGAGATCATCAGCATCATCCGTTCCGCGATCGAATCGTTCGACAAGGAGACGGAGACCCGCAGCGTCGGGACCGTGGTCGAGGTCGGCGACGGCATCGCCCAGATCTACGGGCTGGAGGGTGCGCTGTCCTCGGAGCTGCTCGAGTTCCCGGGCGGGGTGACGGGCATGGCCCTGAACCTCGAGGAGGAGACGGTCGGGGCGGTCCTCCTCGGCAACTCCACGGCGATCAAGGAAGGCGACACGGTCAAGACGACCGGTCGCGTGGTCGAGGTGCCGGTCGGCCCGGAGCTGCTCGGTCGCGTCGTCGACCCGCTCGGGCGTCCGCTCGACGACAAGGGCCCGATCGACGCGAAGAAGACTCGCCCGGTCGAGCGCATCGCCCCGGGCGTCATCGTCCGCCAGTCGGTCGACACGCCGGTCCAGACCGGGATCAAGGCGATCGACGCGCTGATCCCGATCGGCCGCGGTCAGCGCGAGCTGATCATCGGCGACCGGCAGACGGGCAAGACGGCGATCGCCATCGACACGATCATCAACCAGAAGGGGCAGGGCCTCGTCTGCATCTACGTGGCCATCGGCCAGAAGCTGTCGACCGTGGCCAACACGGTGGCCGTTCTCGAGTCCCATGGCGCGATGGAGCACACCATCGTCGTCGTTGCCGGCGCCGAGGACCCTGCGCCGGTCCAGTACCTCGCCCCCTACTCGGGCGTGGCCATGGCCGAGGAGATCATGGAAGTCGGCGTGAAGGTGGCCGGCCAGAAGGGGCTGATCAAGGACGCCCTGTGCGTCTACGACGACCTCAGCAAGCACGCCTGGGCGTACCGCGAGATGTCCCTGCTCCTGCGCCGCCCACCGGGGCGCGAGGCGTACCCCGGCGACGTCTTCTACCTCCATAGCCGGCTGCTCGAGCGGGCCGCCCGTCTGAACGAAGACAACGGCGGCGGGTCGATCACCGCACTGCCGATCATCGAGACCCAGGCGGGCGACGTGTCGGCCTACATCCCGACCAACGTCATCTCGATCACCGACGGGCAGATCTTCCTCGACACGGACCTGTTCAACTCGGGCCAGCGGCCGGCTCTCAACATCGGGATCTCCGTGTCGCGGGTCGGCTCGGCCGCGCAGACCAAGGCCATGAAGCAGGTGGCAGGGCCGCTCAAGCTCGACCTCGCCCAGTATCGCGCCCTGGCCGCCTTCGCCCAGTTCGCATCGGACCTGGACAAGGCCACGCGCGACCAGCTGACCCGTGGCGAGAAGCTGTCCGAGGTGGTCAAGCAGCCGCAGTACCAGCCGCTCGGTGTCGACAAGCAGGTCGCGATCCTGTACGCCGCGACCAAGGGTGCCCTCGATGACGTGCCGACCAACCGGGTCAAGGAGTGGGAGATCGGCTTCTATCGCTATCTGGAGACCGAGCGACCGGACATCCTGACTGAGCTGGCCGAGACCAAGACGCTCACCGACAAGCTCTCGGCCGCCTTCGACGAGGCGATCGAAACCTACCGCAAGACCTTCCAGGCCTAGGGCCGGATCCCAGGGAAGCGCACAGACCGTGGCCAGCCAACGAGACATCCGTCGTCGGATCGGCTCCGTGAAGAACATCGCCCAGATCACTCGGGCGATGCAGTTTGTCGCGGCGAGCAAGCTCAAGCGCGCCCAGGACGCCACCCTCGCATCGCGGCCATACAGCGACAAGCTGGAGGAGGTCCTGGCCGACCTGGCCACGGTCCTCAGCGGCGAGGACCATCCACTTCTCATCGTCCCTGAGGGGGGCAAACGGCTGATCGTCCTGATCACGACCGATCGACCCCTGGCAGGGCCGTTCACCTCGAACGCTGTTCGTTTCGCCTCGCGCGAGATCACCGAGCACCAGGGCGACCTCGCGGTCGTTAGCGTCGGCCGCAAGGGCCGCGACGCGATGCGCCGAGCGCGGGTGCCGATCGAGGCTCACTTCGCCGGGTTCGGCGACCGGCCCTCGTTCGCAGACGTCCTGGCGCTCGCCCGACTGGTCAGCGAGGACTACCTGTCCGGTGACTACAGCCGGATCGACGTGGTCTTCTCGCTGTTCGTGTCCACGCTCGTCCAGCGCCCCGTGCTGGCCCAGATCCTGCCCGTCGTGCCGTCCGAGGACACCGAAGGCATCCCGGGCAACCAGTTCACCTTCGAGCCCAGCGCCGGTGCCGTCCTCGAGCAGCTCTTGCCGAGGTACGTTGCGACCCGCCTGTACCAGGCGGTGCTCGAAGCGAAGGCGAGCGAAGAATCCAGCCGGATGGTGGCGATGAAGAACGCCACCGAAAACGCCGAGGACCTCATCGAGGACCTCACCCTCAGCTACAACAAGGTTCGCCAGGCGAACATCACCCGCGAGATGATCGAGATCGCGACCGGCGCGCAGGCCCGCTGACGCGTCCCTGAGGAGGCAATGACCAACATGGCGACAGCCGCCAAGACCACGACCAAGACCGCGACCAAGACGGCGACCAAGACGGCGAGCGAGGCCGCAACGGGCCGGGTCATCCAGATCACCGGCGCCGTCGTCGACATCGAGTTTCCGGCCGGGCATCTGCCGACCATCTATAACGCCGTCGAGATCCAGCGTCCGGGCCAGGAACCGCTGACCTGCGAGGTCCAGCAGCACCTCGGGAACAACTGGGTCCGGACGGTGGCCATGACTACGACCGATGGGCTCGCCCGGGGCATCGAGGCGATCGATACGGGTGCGCCCATCACCGTGCCGGTCGGGGAGGTCACCCTCGGGCGGGTATTCGACGTGCTCGGTCACACGATCGACCTCGGCGGCCCGGTCAAAGCCAAGGTGAACCTGCCGATCCATCGCGAGCCGCCGCCGTTCGACCAGCAGACGACCGACGTCGAGGTGTTCGAGACCGGGATCAAGGTCATCGACCTGATCTGCCCCTTCAAGAAGGGCGGCAAGATCGGCATCTTCGGCGGAGCCGGGGTGGGCAAGACGATCATCATCCAGGAGCTGATCCGGAACGTCGCCCAGGAACACGCAGGCGTATCCGTGTTCGCCGGTGTCGGCGAACGCAGCCGCGAGGGCAACGACCTCATCCGCGAGATGACCGAATCGAAGGTGATCGAGAAGACGGCCTTCGTCTTCGGCCAGATGAACGAGCCGCCGGGTGCCCGTCAGCGGGTCGGCCTGACCGCCCTGACGATGGCCGAGTACTTCCGCGACGAGGAGGGCCGTGACGTCCTCCTGTTCATCGACAACATCTTCCGCTTCACGCAGGCCGGCTCGGAGGTCTCGGCATTGCTCGGCCGGATGCCGAGCGCCGTCGGTTACCAGCCCAACCTGGCCACCGAGATGGCCGCCCTCCAGGAGCGGATCACCTCGACCAAGAAGGGTTCCATCACCAGCCTCCAGGCCGTGTTCGTGCCCGCCGACGACTACACCGACCCCGCCCCCGCCACGACGTTCGGCCACCTCGACTCGACGATCCGCCTCGAGCGCTACATCACCGAGCTCGGGATCTATCCCGCGGTCGACCCCCTGACCTCGACTTCGCGCGTCCTCGACCCGCTGGTCGTCGGGCAGGAGCACTACGACGTGGCCCGCGAGACGCAGCGCGTCCTGCAGCGCTACCGGGACCTTCAGGACATCATCGCGATCCTCGGTATCGACGAGCTGGCCGAGGAGGACAAGGCGACCGTGTCGCGTGCGCGCCGCCTGCAGCGATTCATGAGCCAGCCCTTCTTCGTCGGCGCGGTGTTCACCGGCCGGGAGGGCGTGTACGTCCCGATCAAGGACACCGTGGCCTCGTTCCAGGAGATCCTCGAGGGCAAGGCCGACGATCTGCCCGAGCAGGCGTTCTTCCTGGCCGGGACCCTCGACGACGTCCGGGCCAACGCCAAGAAGCTCGCTTCCTGACGATGACCATCCGGCTCGAGATCGTCACCCCGGAGCGGCTCGCCTACGAGGACGATGTCGACGCTGTGACGTTGCCCGGGATCGAAGGCGAGTTGGGCGTCCTACCTCATCACGCGCCGCTCATCACGACCCTCGGGCTGGGCGAGCTGCGCATCCGCAAGGGTGGCGCCGAGGAGGCCTTCGCCATCGTGGGCGGGTTCCTGCAGGTGCGCCCGGACAAGGTGGTGGTCATGGCCGAGACCGCCGACATGGCTTCCGAGATCGACCTCGAACGGGCGCAGGAGGCTCGACGCGAGGCCGAGAAGGCGATCGCCGCCGGGCTCCACGAGCCGGCCGACCTGGCTGCCGCCAGGGCCGCGCTGCAACAGGCTCTCCTCCGGATCCGGGTGTCCGAGCGCCGTCACCGCGAGGGTCCGCGGCGGCGCGGATAGGGGGACGGTGGCTGACGCGAGACCGTTCCATTGGGAGTTCCAGCCCGAGCCGGTCGTCCATGAGGTGTTCCGGATCGAGGGCGGGCGGCCGCTCGAGGGGACGGTCACGGTCAGTGGCGCCAAGAACGCGGCGCTCAAGCTGCTCGCCGCAGCGACCCTGACCGGGGAGCGTTGCCGATTCAGCAACGTTCCCGAGATCGAAGATGTGCGGGTCATGGCGGACACCCTGCGCGACCTGGGGGTGACCGTCGATCATCCCGCCGAGAACGTGTACGAGGTGGCCTCGGGCGACGTCGAGTGGCTGTTCGTGCCGCTCGAGGCGGCGGCCAAGATGCGGGCCAGCTTCATCCTGCTCGGCCCGCTCCTGTCGCGCTTCGGGCGGGTGATCATCAGCAACCCGGGCGGCGACCGGATCGGGCGCCGGCCGGTCAACCTCCACGTCGATGCGATGCGTGCCCTTGGTGCCGAGATCGAGTATCGCAACGGCTACTACCTGGCCAAGGCACCGGGGCGTCTGCGCGGGTCCGAAGTCCATTTCCCCTTCGTGACCGTGATGGGCACCGAGAATGCCATGCTGGCCGCGGTCCTGGCCGACGGACACACCGTGATCCGGCCTGCTGCCCAGGAGCCCGAGGTCGACGACCTGATCGATTTCCTCCGGAAGATGGGCGCGGAGATCGAGCGGACGAGCCCGGACACGATCGAGATCGAGGGCCGCAGACGTCTTCGCGGGGCAGATCATCGGGTGGTCCCGGACCGGATCGAAGCCGGGACGTTCGTCGTGGCTGCGGCGGTGACCGGCGGGCGGGTGACCCTCCAGGAAGCGCCATGTGCTCACCTCGGGGCGTTCATCGAGCTCCTCGAGCGGGTCGGGGTCGACGTATCCTGTGGCCGCGACACGATCCAGGTCTCGGGCGGCGGCGGTGACGCCTTCCGCGCCATCGACGTCGAGACGGCACCTTATCCCGGCCTCGCAACCGACCTGCAGCCACCCACCTGCGTCCTGCTGACGCAGGCACAAGGTGACAGCCGCGTCCACGAGGCGATCTTCGAGGACCGGCTCGAATTCCTCGGCGAACTCCGCCGGATGGGTGCCACCGTCGACATCTCAGATCCGCACCACGCCACGATCCGTGGCCCGAGCCAGCTGCACGGGGCAGAGCTCGAGATCGGCGACCTGCGCGCAGGTGCGTCGATGATCCTGGCTGCCCTGGCGGCTGACGGCATCTCGACCATCCACGGCGCCCACCACGTGCACCGGGGGTATGAGAACATCGGGCGGAAGTTCCAGGAGCTCGGCGCCCGGATCGAGCGCTTCGCCGAGCCCGCCGGGCCGGACGCCCCAGCCGAGACCGACCCGGACCCCACATCCGAAAGGAAGTAAGCCACTCCTCCATGAAGATCGGCATCGACCTCGGCACAGCGAATGTCCTGGTCTATGTCCAGGGCAAGGGCATCGTCATCCAGGAGCCATCGGTCGTGGCCGTGGACGACCAGAATCGGATCGTGGCCGTCGGCGAGGACGCCCGCGAGATGATCGGCCGGACGCCGGGCAACATCCAGGCCATCAGACCGATGAAGGACGGGGTCATCGCGGACTACGTCATCACGGAGGCGATGCTCAGCCACTTCATCGGCAAGGTGAAGAAAGGCCGGGTCAACTTCACCAAGCCGGACGTGATGATCAGCGTGCCGGCCGGGGTGACCTCGGTGGAGAAGCGCGCTGTCCGCGACGCGGCCTTGAAGGCCGGCGCTGGCGAGGCCTACCTCATCGAAGAGCCCCTCGCGGCAGCGATCGGCGCCAACGTCCCGATCAGCGGGCCTTCCGGGAACATGGTCATCGACATCGGCGGCGGCACGAGCGAGATCGCCGTCATCGCCCTCGGCGGGATCGTCGTGTCGACCAGCCTGCGCGTCGGCGGCAACAAGTTCGACGAGGCGATCGCGACCTACATCCGCAAGAAGTACAACCTGATGATCGGCGATCGGACGGCCGAGGACGTCAAGATCCAGATCGGCACGGCCCTCCCGCTCGATCGTGAGCTCCAGATGGAGGTCCGTGGGCGCGACCTGATCGCCGGCCTGCCGCGAACCATCCCGATCACGAGCTCCGAGGTGATGGAGGCCATCGAGGCGCCGCTCCAGCAGCTGGTCACGGCCGTCCGCTCCGTGCTCGAGCAGACTCCGCCCGAACTGAGCTCCGACATCATCGACAAGGGCATGGTCATGTCCGGAGGCGGCTCGCTGCTGCGCAACATCGACAAGCTTCTGACCCAGGTGACCGGCGTCCCCTGCCACGTCGCCGAGAATGCCCTCGACTGCGTCGCTTTGGGCACGGGCATCGCCCTTGAGCACTTCGACTTCTTCAAGAAGTCCCTTGTCCAGCAGGTCTGACAATCCCGCTCATCCCCGCTACTCCTATCAGTCACCGGAGCCCGTGCTCGAGCAAGGGCGCGGGGGTACTGGCGCCGAAGCGAGTCAGGCCGAAGGCATGTTGAGCGCTGGCGACGGGACCCCGACGGCGTTCACGGCACGCGCCTTCGTCGACCTCCACTGCCATACACGAGGCAGCTTCGACTCCCTCAGCGATCCGGCAGCCGTTGTCCGGGCCGCCCGCAGCCGCGGGTTGACCCACCTGGCGATCACGGACCACGATCGGGTCGACGAAGCCCTGCGCGCCCGCGACAACGCTCCGCCCGAGTTGACGATCATCGTCGGCTCGGAGGTGAGGACTCGCGACGGCGACCTCATCTGCCTGTTCCTCGAACGGTCCATCCCGCCAGGCCTGCCCGCCATCGAGGCCATCGCCGCGGCCCGCGAGCAGGGCGGCCTGGTCGGGATCCCCCATCCGTTCGATCGCTACCGCAGCTCGCTCCTCAACGATCCTCACCTCGCGGACCTGGCCGATCACGTCGACTGGGTCGAGACCTGGAATGCCCGGATCGTCGGCCGTTCGGGGAACGAGCGGGCCGCCGAGTTCGCGCGCGCTCACCGGCTGCCCGGGGTCGCGGTTTCCGACGCCCACTCGGTCCTCGAGGTAGGCCTGGCCTACAGCGTCCTCGAAGGGGATCCGTCGACGGCAGCCGGCCTGCTCCGCGCGCTGCCATCCGCCGCGCTCGTCCCGGGTCGGGCATCCTATGTCGCACGGCTGCTCACGCCGGTCGCCAAGCTGGTCCAGCGGACCCGCGGCAACCGCAGGGTGCCGCTCGAGCCGGCTGACGATCCTCGGGCGAGAAGGGACTCATGAGCGACGATCCCACGAGGGGGGCGCCGGCCGACCGCCCGGCATCGCCGGACGACGATCAGGTCACTGCGGACCAACTGTCGCTCGGCCGGCGCCTTCGCCAACCGCGCACGATCGTGTCCATCGTCCTGCCCATCCTCCTGCTGGTGCTGTTCAGCCGGGCGCTACCCGGTTTCAAGCTGGACGAGCTGCCGGGTTACATCGGCGAGTCCAACAAGCTCCTGCTGCTGGCCGGCCTCGGCGTGTTCTACGTCGGCTTCCCGCTGCGCGGTCTGCGCTGGGCCCTGCTCATCAGGGGGACTGGATTTCGGCTCCGGGTTCGCGATTCGACCGGGATCATCTTCATCTCATGGCTGGTCAACTGCCTCGTCCCGGCCAAGCTGGGTGACGTCTACCGGGCCTACCTGCTCAAGATCAACAGCCCGGTCTCGCTCAGCCGGACATTCGGAACGGTCTTCATCGAACGGATCCTCGACCTGTTCGCGATCGTCGTCCTGGGGCTCGCCTCGGGCTTCATCAGCTTCCGCAAGGGCCTGCCGCCCCAGGTCCAGTTGGTCTTCGCCATCGGCGTGGTGCTGGTCGTGGTCCTCGCCGCGGGCCTGCTCACGATGCGCAATTTCGGACGGCGGATCATCGTCCGTCTGCCGCTGCCGCACCAGGTGGTCGAGCTGTACGACCGGTTCGAGGAGGGGGTCTTTTCGGCGGTCGGCTTGCGCTCGCTCCCCGGCCTGGTGGTCCTGACCGGGATGATCTGGACGACCGAGGCGCTCCGTCTGTACCTGGTGATCCTGGCGTTTGGCTTTCCGGACGTGCAGGTCGGACCCAGCGGTGCCTTCTTCGTCGCACTGACCGGTTCCCTGCTGACCGCGGTCCCGTTGACGCCGGCGGGGATCGGCGTGGTCGAGGCCGGTATCGTCGCGGTCCTGACCCTGGTCTACAACGTCCCGCAGACCGAGGCCCTCGCGATCACTCTCGTCGATCGGGCGATCAGCGTCGTGTCGATCATCATCCTGGGCAGCATCGCCTATGCGATCTCGCCGCTGCGGCGCGGCCGCGGGATCGCAGAGGCCCAGGCGCCGGAAGCCCGCTCCGGCGCCTGACGAGACAGCCGCGCTGAGGCGCGTTCGATCGCACTCGACGCGGTGCGTGCTGGACGCCGCCCGGTGCCAGAACGCCACAGTCGTGGGCCACAGGACCGCCTGCGACCCCACCGTACCCGTCTTTGCCGCGCCCCGGTCGGCGCCGTGGGTCCGGTACGAACGGGTGATGGGGGAGGCACCACCCTTCGGCCGATAGTTGCTTCGTGACCCCGGGGACGTCCCGGCCCCTCGCCAACGGAGCGACCAAGCAGCCGATGACGACCCAGAACGGACGAGCATTCAACGAATGGCTACGAGCTCAGCTCAAAGCCAAGAAGATGTCGCAGCGCCAGCTCGCCCAGCAGTCCGGCGTCGACCACTCGACGATCTCGCGACTCATCCGGGGCGACCGGATGCCCTCGCTGGGCACCGCGACGAAGCTTGCCCGCGGCCTGCGCGAACTGCGCGACGACGCCGACACCCCCCAGTACCTGGGCCTCATGTCGTCCGGCTCGGCCAACCCGACCGCCCGAGTCGAATACGCCCTGCGCTCCGACGACGTCCTCGGCGAGCCACAGGTTCGCCAGATCATGGAGTACTACCTGGCCGTGCGGATGCGCCGTCTCGGTCGGACGTATGGTCCCGGCGTAGAGCCGACCCGACCGCTCCCGTCGCCCTACCTCCGTGGCGGAGGCGCTGCGCCCAGCCCGATGGGTGCGGGCAGCTCCGGAACCTCGACCAGCACGAGCACGATCAACGGACAGACCCGCCTGGGGACTGTCCGCTCCTCGAACCGGCCACCGTCGGGGCGACCGACCAGCCGCTACTGACCTAGCCTTCACCGACCCGGACACGCCCTCCACGTCCGGGTCACGGGGAATCGCGAACGCCGGCCCACTGGGGGGGTCGGCGTTCGTTTCTTGGGCTCGTTCCCGAGGTCGACCCCAGCCCGGCTAGGGTCGAGGCACGTAGACGGACAGGGTTCGACCGGCGGCGGGGGCCCAGCGGTCGACCAGGTCGACCGGTACCGGCCAGGAGCCTTGCAGCGCGGCCTCTTCGGCCGGACCGCCGCAGTCAGTCACGAACAGGTCGTCGCACAGGACCACGACCGCAGCAGCTGGATCCGGCGCGGGGTCGCCGGCCGCAGGCGTGGCATTGCCCGGCAGATCGATGACGACCTCCCGCCGACCCCTTGCCAACGGGAAGCCATAGGCCTCGGTCGACTTGAACACCGGCACACCGATCATGTGGATCGGCCGGGCGCCGGCGGCTACCTCGATCCGCTCGCCGGCCTGCCGTGCGGCCGGCCAGCCCCCGTCCGGGGCGACCAGCGGCGGCCACAGGGTGACGTTCCAGACCGCGAGCCCGACGAGGGCCACGACCAGTCCGAGCCGAACCGCCGGCTCTCCTCCGGCGGTGCCGGCCGGCACCGTTTGCCCGACCTCGCCACCGTCCTCGATGGCCGGCCTCGCCATGGCGTGTCCGCCCTCGGCTCGCTCGTGGCCTCGCCACACGGCCGCGACGACGAGCCCCAGGGCCACGAATACGATGGGGTCAAGGAATGCGTGGTAGTGGTCGACCGGGAGCGGCGTCACACTCGCCAGCGCCGAGGCGCCCAGCGACAGCACGAGCCAGCCGATCAGCAGCGTCGCACCGAGCCAGCGAGCCCCCGTCCGTTCACGTCCGTGAGCCGAGGTGGCGCGCCAGGCGAGGCCCGCTGCCACGAGCATGCCGGCCACCACGCCAACCGCCAATCCGCCGGTGAGGAGACCGGTCAGCGGCCACGCCAGGATCCGGAGCCCGACGAACAGGAATCGAAGAGGCAGGTCGGCCGAAAGCCCCGTGCCGCCCGAGGCCAGGAACGCGAACGCTGCCCGTGTTTCGCTGAACTCTTGCCCGAGCTCATGGGCGATCAACGGCAGGTACCCCGCGACGAAGACCGCGATCGCGCCAAGTCCTGCCAGCCTCAGCCTCCGGCGGTCCGCGCCGGGCGGAGTCGCCCTGCGTGCCACGAGCCACAGGCCGACGATGGCCGGCAGCAGCGCGATCCCGAGGACGTGCGACTGGATCGTCACCGCCAGACCCGCCGCCGAGACCAGCCACCAGACAGGTCGACCTGTGGTCCGCGCCCGCCACGCGGCAGCCAACGCGGCGATGCTCGCGAGGGCGACGAGGTTGGGATTCCAGATGAACGTGGACGACGCGATCGCGCTCGACGACAAGGCCATCGCCAGCCCGGCCACGAACCCGGCGAGTGGGCCGCCGATGGACCGAGCCAGCCACCAGGTTACGGCTACTGCCGCGACCCCGGCCACGGCGATCTCGGTCACCACGGCGGTCGGGTACGCTCCCGACACGAAGGCTGCCGGCGCGAGCAGGTAGTAGAGCAGCGCTCCGTGGTGGATCGCGCCGATCGAGGTGGGCGGTCCTAGGAGCGGGAGGGTCCCGTTACGGACGAGCCCGAGCAGGACCAGCATCTCCTGGCCCTGGTCCGCGTCCCACGTGCCTCGACCCGGCAGGCCGATGAACCGGACCAGCACGGCCAGCAGGACGATCGCTCCCAGCCCGAACAGCTCGCGTCGATCGAGCGACGGCTTCACCGGGGCGCCCCGGGGCGTCCACCACGGTCTGTCGCAGGCTCTTCGACGGCGTCCTCATCCGCCGCTGGATGTGTGCGCGATCGACTACCGCGCAGGTTCATCGCCCCCGGCGGAAGCTCGGCCAGCGGCCGGCCTGCGAGGAGATCGCGGACCCTGGCCGCGTTCACGGCGTCGTAGCCTTCGTCCATCCCCGGTGTCTCGAGGTAGTAGGCGGCGCCCGCCAGTCGAGGGTGGGTGAGCAGGGCCCGCATCCCATCGGCGCCGATCGAGCCCGCTCCGATGTGCTGATGGCGGTCCATCCGCGACCCGAGCTCCGAGTGCGAGTCGTTGAGGTGGATCATCGCCAATCGATCGAGCCCGATCAGCCGGTCGAACTCGTTGACCAGGCGATCGACCTCGGCCGGATCCGAGATGCGATAGCCGGCGCCCCACAGGTGGGCCGTGTCGAGACAGACCGCGGCCTGCGAGCTCGGTACCCCTCTGGCCGCGATGGCATCGAGGACGCCGGCGATCTCCTCGAGGGTGCTACCAAGCCCATCGCCGCTCCCAGCCGAGTTCTCCAGGACGAGCGTCGCGGCGTCCGGTCCGCGGTCGACCTCGGCCAGGACCCTGGCGACGCCGTCGGCAAGGCGCGTCGTGCCGGTCGCAACGTCCGTCCCGCGATGGGATCCGATGTGGACGTTGACGTAGCGCGCACCGAACGCTGGTGCCACCCGCAGCTCGGTCGCCAGCACGTCGATCGACCGCTCGGCGAAGGCCCGGTCGGAGCCTGCGAGGTTGACTAGGTAGGCGGCGTGGATCGCGATCGGTCCAAGCTCGAGCTCATCGACGCGAGTCCGGAATGCCGGCAACTCCTTGGGCGGCGCGCCTCGTCGGCGCCAGGCGGTCGGGTTGTCGCTGAAGATCTGGAGCGTGTCGAGCCCGATGGCATGCGCACGCTCCGCGGCGCGGACCATCCCGTGGCCGAGCGGGAGGTGGGCGCCGATGCGTCGGCCGTCGGGGTCCATCCCGGCATCGTACGGTCTAGCGCTGATACCGCGTCCGGCGCCCACCGCGGGCCGCGAACGTGAACACCTCGTGCAGCGCTCCGACAGGGCGGGGCGACGTGGTAGGTTCCCGTCATGGAACGACCGTCCTACGAGGACAAGGTCATCCGGGCATTCATCCGCGAAGACCGGCTGGTGTCCATCCCTGCCCGGGACAAGAAACGCCGGGTGATCCTGCGGTTCTTGGTCGAGCGTTGCTTCGTCGAGGATCGAGCCTACCCCGAGAAGGAGATCAACCAGCGGCTGGCGCTCTACCATCCCGACGTCGCGGCGCTCCGGCGCTATCTCGTCGAGGCAGGGTTCATGACCCGGGACGCGGGGGAGTACCGTCGCGCCTGACGGTCGCCGGCGACCAGGCGGCTGGCGCGAGGGGCGGAGCGCGCTGGCCGACCCCCTCAGCCAGCGGCTGTCGCGCCTCGGCCCGCGACGCCCGGAGCATAGGACCCGCCGATGACCGGCTCGATCAACCCGAAGTCGCCGTCGGAACGGCGGTAGACGAGCGCCAGCTGCTCGTTCTCGGCGTTGACGAACAGGAAGAAGCTGTGGCCGAGCTCCTCCATCCGGGCGATCGCGTCCTCCTCGAACATCGGCTCGATCGCGAAGCGCTTCGTCTTGACGATCCGGCGCGGCCGCCCGGCGTCGGCCGTCCCGTCCGCCAGGCGACTCAGGAGGTGCTTCTCCTCCGTCGGTCGGGCGCGTACGCGGGGCTTCTCGCGATGGTCGACCGCCTGGCGCTCGAGCTTGTCGATCACGACGTCGATGGCCGCTTCGTGGCTGACCGCGGCGGCTCGGCTGCGCAGGGGCCGGCCGTCGATGACCAGGGTGACCTCGACGATCCGTGAAACGTCCTGGCTGCGGTGGTGCTCCACGGACAGCTCGACGAGGGCGTCGCTCCGGTCGTCCAGGATCCGCTCGATGCGAGCCAGCTTCCGCTCGGCGCGACGTCGAAGGGCCTCGGGGACTTCGAAGTTCTTGCCCCTGACGATCGTCCTCACGGAACCTCCCCGAGGCCCTTGGCGCGCGGACGTCGCCGTGATGGTGACGCCGATGCCGCACCCAGACGGCCTCCTCGTCGTCCAGCGAGTATAGGCCCGTGGTCGACCCGCTCGGGTCAGCGCTCGCGAGCGACGGTCAGCCCGGACACCGCCAGGGCACCCGCGGCCATCAGTGTCTCAGCGCATGCCGCGAGCGTCGCGCCAGTGGTCGTCACGTCGTCGATGACGATGACCCAGCGGCCATGCACCCTGGTCTCGGTCCCACCGGGGCAAAGTCGGAAGGCGCCGGACACGTTGGCTCCGCGGCGAGCTCGATCGAGGTCGAACTGGGCGATGGTCCGCCGATGGCGCTCGAGGATCGCTGCGGTCGTCAGCCCGAGACGAGCTCCGACGACGTCGGCCAGGAGCGCGGCCTGATCGTATCCCCGCTCGCGCGCCCGATCGGCATGGACGGGCACCGGGACGACCAGGTCGCCGCCCGCACCCGCTCGCCGCCAGCGCTGGGCGGCCGCCTCGCCGAGCGGCTCGGCCAGCCGCCGCTCGCCCGAGTACTTCAGGGCATGGAGGGCGGCCCGGACCGTGCCTGCGAAGGGCGCGGCCCATTCGATCTGGACCAGCGGTGCAGGCAGCTGGGCCGGCAGGCCGATCGGTGCGCCCGGCGCACGCTCGAGTCGGACCGCAAGTGACGGCCGACAGGCCGGGCAGATCGGGTCGCCTTCGCGGCCGCAACCTGGGCACCTCGCCGGCAGCGCCAGATCGAGCAGTCGATGGGCGAGCCCCGGCACCCAGGGATGGTGCCATGCAGGGCTCATCCGGCAGTTACCCTCGGGTCACCGCCCCTCGAGCAGGATCCGGTCGCCCTGGGCCGTCCCGGTCCGCTCGATCGTGCCGGTCGGCAGCTCCAGGGTCCCGTGGGCGCCCCGGACGTACCAGACGATGCCTCGCCACGGACGCACGGTGCGTCGTATGCCGACCACCTCGCGCGTGCCGTCTGCCGGCGACGGATGGCCGACGAACACGCAGTCGATCGCGAACCGCATGAACATCATGTGGATCCCGTTGCTGCCGGGCAGCCACAGCCCAGCATCCTCAGGGAGTTCGCGCCGACCCATGAGGCCACGGAACTTGGCCCACAGCGAATCGGCCGACTCGAGTGAGTCGGCCAGGACGCTCTGCCGGGTGACGTTGGAGGCGCGCAGGATCGTCGATCCGCCGCTCGGACGAAGGCCCGTGCGGGCGCGGGTCAGCTGACCTTGAGGTTCTTGACGATCAGGATGATGGCCGGCCCGAGGATGACGATGAAGAGCGACGGGAAGATGCATCCGACCAGCGGGAACAGCATCTTGATCGGCGCCTTCGCGGCCATCTCCTCGGCGCGCTGGCGGCGCTCGATCCGGAGCTGCTCTGACTGGACCTGGAGGACCTTCGAGATCGACACGCCGAGCTGCTCGGCCTGGATGATTGCGCCGATGAAGTTGGTGAGCGGCGCCACCTCGGTTCGCGGGACCATGTCGCGCAGGGCTTCCCGGCGCGACTTTCCGACGCGAACCTCGGCCAGCGCCCGGCGGAACTCGTCGGACAACGGGCCCTTGAGCTTCTCGACCACCTTGGCCAGCGCGGCGTCGAAGCCGAGACCGGCCCGGACGGAGATCGTCAGCAGGTCGAGTGTGTCCGGGATCATGATCAGGATCGCCTTCTGGCGAGCCTTGATCCGCCGTCCCAGCCAGAATTCCGGGGCGATGAAGCCGATCAGACCGCCGACCATCGCGCCGAGGATCCCGCCGATGATCCCCATGTTGAGGACGGCCAGGGCGAGCAGGAAGGTCAGGATCGAGAAGATGATCGTGAAGATGCCCTTGATCCCGAGCCACTCGGTGACGCCCAGGTCGCCCGGGTTGCCGGCAAGCGCCAGCCGCTTCTGGGTCCGGTCGCCGAACGACTGACTCGTCACCCGGCCGACGGTGCCGGACATCCGGCTGGCCAGCGGGCGGAGGGTCCGCTCGAGGAAGGGCTGCTGAAGCTCAAGCTCTTCGAGGTTCTTGGCCTGCATCGTCCCGAGCTGGGTGAGGCGGGCCTGGACCGGGTCGACCGATCGACCGCCGGCGAGCCCGAAGACGATCAGCAGGATCGCCGCCGCCGCGATCGCGGCCACGAGAAGGGGAAGGATCATGTCAGACCTCGATGTCGACGATCTTGCGGATCGCCATGAAGCCGAGGAACATCATGAACCCACCGAAGAACAGGATGATCACGCCGACGGGCAACCCGGCGACCGCGACCTCCTTGTCGAACATCGGCTGCATGAAGCCCGGTGCGGCGATGAACAGGAACATGGCCAGGCCGATCGGCAGGAACCCGACGACGTAGCCCGACAGACGCTGCTGGGCCGTCAGGGTCCGGATCTCGCCCTTGATCCGGACTCGCTCACGAATGGTGAACGCGATCGAGTCGAGGATCTCGGCAAGGTTGCCGCCGACGGTGTGCTGGATGGAGATGGCCGTGGCCATCAGCTCGAGGTCGTCCGACTTGACCCGCCGGACCATGTTCTCGAGGGCCTGGTCGAACGGCAGGCCAAGGTTGACCTCGCGGATGACCCGGCCGAACTCGGTCGAAACCGGCGGTCGCGACTCGCGCACCACCATCTCGATGGCCTGGAGGAACGAAGAGCCGGCGCGGAGCGCGTTGGCGATCAGGGTGATCGTGTCAGGCAGCTGCTTGTTGAAGGCGTTGAGCCGTCCGCTCTTGCGCCGTCCCAGCCAGAAGCGCGGCAGCCAGAAGCCGACGAGCCCGCCGATGAGCAGGAACAGCGGATTTCCGAGCGCCGGGAAGACGAACGAGAGCAGGAGCATGACCACCGGAACGCCGACGATCGAGCCGCCCCAGATCAGCAGGAACTCGCTCGGCTTGAGCTTGAGGTCGGCGCGGGCCAGGTCGCGCTGCAGGTTCGCCCCGAAGTCGCGCTGCTCGACGACCTTGTTGAGGCTCGCCAGCGCCTGGCTCTGGGCGATCAAGTCGGAGATCGCGCCCTGGCCGGTCGAGGTCGACTTGACCTTGTCCGGCTTCCCCGCGGCGTAGCGCTCGAGGCGCGCGCTGATGCCCGAGCTGCCGCCCGACGACGCCAGACCGAACGCGATCAGCAGGATGGCGAGGGCAGTGATCCCGGCTACAACGAGCGTCATCGACTCCACGAGTGGGTCTCCTAGTTCTCGGCGGTCAGTAGTTGAAGCCGAACAGGCCCGGGGGCAGGTGGATGCCCTGGATTTCGAACTTCTCGACGAACTTCGGGCGGATCCCGGTCGGCTTCAGCCGGCCCTGGATCTTGCCCTCGATCACTCCGGACTGCTCGAAGACGAAAACGTCCTGCATGACGATGACGTCGCCTTCCATGCCCTGGACCTCGGTGATGTTGACGATCTTTCGGGTGCCGTCCTTGAGACGGCTCTGCTGGACGATCAGGTCGACGGCCGAGGCGACCTGCTCGCGAATCGCCCGGAGGGGCAGGTCCACGCCGGCCATCAGGACCATCGTCTCGAGGCGGGACAACATGTCGCGGGGCGAGTTTGCGTGGCCGGTGGACATCGAGCCGTCATGGCCGGTGTTCATGGCCTGAAGCATATCGAGTGCTTCGCCCGAGCGGCACTCCCCGACGATGATCCGATCGGGCCGCATCCGGAGCGAGTTCCGGACGAGGTCGCGGATCGCGATCGCGCCCTTGCCCTCGATGTTCGGTGGGCGCGACTCGAGGGTGACCACGTGCTCCTGGCGAAGCTGGAGCTCGGCCGCGTCCTCGATGGTGATGATCCGCTCGTCGTTGGGGATGAACGAAGACAGGACGTTGAGCGTCGTGGTCTTGCCCGAGCCGGTACCGCCCGACACGAAGATGTTCAAGCGGGCCTCGACGCAGGCCTTGAGGAAGTCGAACATGTCGGCGGTCGCGGTCCCGAACCGGATGAGATCGTCCACCGTGAAGGGCGAGGCGGAGAACTTGCGGATCGTGATGACCGGCCCGACCAGCGACAGCGGCGGGATGATGGCGTTCACTCGGGACCCGTCGGTCAGTCGGGCGTCGACCATCGGCGACGACTCGTCGACGCGCCGGCCGATCGGGGCGATGATCCGATCGATGATCCGCATCACGTGGTCGTCGTTCTGGAAGACGACGTTGGTCAGCTCGAGCTTGCCCGAGCGCTCGATGTAGACCTGGCGCGGGCCGTTGACCATTACCTCGGTGATGCTCTCATCGCGCAGGAGCGGCTCGAGCGGCCCGAGGCCGATGATCTCGTCCGTGATCTGCTCGAGCATCCGCACCCTTTCGGCACGGGTCAGGGCGAGGCCTTCCTCGTCGATGACCTTGCCGAAGATCTCCTCGATCTGGCGCCGGACCTCGACCTGATTGGACAGGTCGAGCTTCGGATCCAGGTCCTGGATGACCCGGTTCTGGATGCGGAACTTGACATCGCGGAAGGATTCCCGAACGGGGCCCTGCGACATCATCCGCGTCGACGGCGTCGGCGGCGACGTTCCGACCGGACCGGCCGGACCCCCGCCCGCCGGTGCCGGTAGGTTTTCCGAGGGTCCACCCGGAGACGAGCCAGGACGAGCGCTCTCGATCCGCTTTAGGAGGGACATCGCCTTACACCCCTTCAGGCCCGTTCGGGCCGACTGCTACCGCCATGCGAACAGCGACTTGCGAGAGCCCGTCTTGGCATCCTCGGACACCGCCTCCTTACGATCGCCACCGGTGATGGCGGTCGCAAGGCGGAGGATGTCCTGGGACACCTGGGCCTCTCGGTTGGACAAGACGAACGGCACGCCGCGATTGAGGGCGTAGACCACGCTGCGCCCGTCGCTCACGATCGTGTGGTCGACCTTTCGGCCGATCGAATGCTCGACGTCCGCGAGGCGGATGCCGAGCGTGGAATCGGCTCGATTCAGGATGAGCTTGACCTTCGAGGCCTCGTATCCGAGCTGGTCGGCGACTTCTAGGAAGAGTCGCATGTTCTTGATGCTCGTGATCTCGAGGGTGAGGGCCGTCAGGATGGTGTCCGCCTGGTCGAGGATCGCCAGCGTGGTATCGCTGAAGTTCGCGGTGCAATCCACGACGACCAGGTCGTTGGTGGCGCGGAGCACCTCGAGAACCTTGCGGATCCCGACCGGGGTGATCATCTCGGCCATCTCGGGAGACGGCGGGGCCAGCAGGACGCGCACGCCCGACGAGTGGTTGATGACGAACGTGTCGATCGACTCAGGCTCGCCGCCGGCCTCCATCTCTGGGACCAGGTCGGCGATCGACTTGTTCTTCGGGTTCAGGTTCAGGAGCACGCCGACGTCGCCGAACTGGAACGATCCATCGACGAGGACGGTCTTCATGCCGAGGTCGGCCGCGGCCGCCACTGCGAAGTTGACGGCGATCGTGGTCCGGCCCACCCCGCCCTTGGGGCTGAACACGGCAACGATCTGGCCGGGTTCCCGACCCGCGCCTCGTGCGGCCTTGGCTGCCGCGGCGGCGACGTTGGTGACGGTGATCCGGCCCTGCTTCTCGCGCTCTCGCGTGTACACCTGGCGGATCGACGCGGTGAGCTCATCGCTGCTGAAGGGCTTGACCAGGAACTCACGAGCGCCGGCGAGCATCGATCGGCGGAGGTAGTCGGCCTCACCCTGGACGGACATCATCACCACCGAGGCGGTCGGCACCTCGGTGGCCATCTGCTCGGTGGCAGCGATCCCGTCCATGTCGGGCATGTTGATGTCCATCAGCACCACGTCCGGGTGTACCCGGCTGGCCATCTCCAGCGCTTGGCGGCCGGAATCGGCCGCCCCGACCACCTCGATGTCGCTCTCGAACCCGAGGAGCTTGGTGAGGTGGTCTCGCGTCTCGGCGATGTCGTCGACGATGAGGACCTTGATCATGTCTGCCATGGTGTGGCGTTCAGCCTTCGGTGCCGCTGGTTGCGATGGACGAGTTGGTCGTTCGGTGCTTCGTTTTGGTGGACTGGCTGACGGGCGCGGGATCCGCTGGGATCTGGCGCGCCCGTCGCCGTTGGTTCAACGCGGTGTTGTTCCGGATGGCGTTCGCGGAGAGTGGAGAGGTGGAACGCCTCCGTCACCTGCCGCCTACTTCGGAAGGATGGCCTCGACGATCTGCGGGGGCAGGACCCCGTACTCGTCAACGAGAGTCTTGAGGATGACGCCGGTCGTCGCATCGGTGGCCGGCTCGGTCGGGTTCCCAGCGTCGTCGACGAAGTCCTTCGGCGAGCGCAGGACGAGGCTGATACAACCTTCGACCTGGGCGTACTTGATGACTTCGGCCTGCTGAGCGGTGACCGCCAGGATGACGATCTCCTTCTGGCCATTGAGGGTCGTCCCGCCGGAGCCCGGCGCGGGCGAGGCCTGGGCGACGGTCTGGTCGACCGGCGGCAGCTGAGTCCCGACGACCTGCATGTTCTGCAGGAGCATCTTGACCGACAGGCTGCTGCCGAGGTCAGGGATCGACGTCACGGCGTCGGTCTGGCTGTCGACGGTCAGGAACGGGAAGGAGGTACCGCACTGGGTGGTGCCGCCATCGCCCTGGCCCTGCCAGCCGATACCGACGATCGCATCGACCCGGTCACCGACATTGATCAGGGTCCCGACGCCGGTCACCTGGTCGACCTGCACCGACTGGGCACGGGAGCCCTTCGGCAGGAGCGGGCCCGGAGGCTGCGCGCCTGGATTGCCGGTCGCGAACATCGATTGGGTGATCTGGGCGTTCTTCGTCACGTTGGTCCGGACGATCTGGCCGACGATCTGCCCCGGATCGCCGACAGCCCCAGAAAGGCGGTTCTCGATCAGGACCTTGTGCGTCTGCAGCATGTCCGAGCGGATCTGCGTCCCGAGGGGGATATCGACCGCCGCTGTGACTGTGTCCAGCTCGGTGACCGGCTGGTTGCCGGTATTCGACCCTTGCGGGCTGCTGAACAGGAACACGATCGCGACGAACGCAACCGCTGCGAGGACGACCCCGACGAGCAGGATCAACCGATTCGATCTCTTCAAAACCACTCTCCCCAGCCGTGTGACAGGTGGCACCACTGTAGCATCGGGGAAAGGGGACGCGACTATACCAAAGGCCTAGGACCATTAGGAGGAAATGGCCAGAAATCCAGCCCGATTCGTGCGTGGAAGGCGTTCTGGGCCTCCCCGGGGAGCCATCGCACCGGCGGTCGGTGGGAGGGGTTCCGGAGAGGTTTCCCACCCCGTCCGCATAGGACCCTTTACGGGCTCGCACCGGACTCGCACCGGACTCGCACCGGACTCGATCGGGCCCCGCACGAAGTCTCACCGAAGGGTGGTCGACCGCCGGAATCGACGAGCGGTCCTCCTGATCGAAGGACCGCTCGTTCGGCGTTCGGGATGGCCAGCCCAGGCTCGGCTGGGTGAGGCTAGATCGAGGTGCCGACTCGACTGAGGATGGTGCTGATCTGGCTGCCCAGGAACAGCAGGGCAAGGATCGCGACGATCGCGATCAGGGCAAGGATCAGGGCGTATTCGGCCAGACCCTGGCCTCGCTCACCGGTTCGTGAAGGAAGGATGAATGCGCGGATGCACGCCAACACCGATATCGAGTCCTCCTTTCCCAGAAGTCCCTCGCCGGGGCGAGGGCACCCGCCGGGTCGCATCGAGGGGTTCGGTCCCGGTGGGAGCGCCACACTATGGGGCGGTCGAGAGGGTGTCAATACGATTCGCCCCGGGAATCGATGACGCCGGGCCCTGTGAGGGCCCGGCGTCAGTCGGTATGTGGTGAGCCTCGTCGGTTAGAGCCCGACGGGCTTCCGCGGTTGTCGGTGCTAGACCGAGTTACCGACGGTGCTGAGGATCTTGCTGACCTGTCCACCGAGGAACAGCAGCGCGATGATCGCGACGATCGCGATAAGGGCGAGGATCAGCGCGTACTCGGCCAGTCCCTGGCCCTCCTCGTCGCGGTTCAACCACGAGAGAAATGAATTGACGAGCGCCATGCCGTTAGGCCTCCTGGATGATTGCACACCCCCAGTCGAGGGCGACGTGAATATAGGTGAGCCGCCAGCATTGCGACATTAGCCGGATGGTACCGGTCGGCGATGACCTATGGGTCCCTCATGGCAGCTGGCTGCTGAGCCAGTCGAGAGCGGCAGCGACCTGGTCGTCGAAGAACACCAGCAGGACGACGACCACGAGGATCGAGCAGCCCAGGACGATCCCGTATTCCACCAGACCCTGACCTGCGGGCGATCGGCCCAGGCTGCGCACGTCCGGCTCGGTCGGCACGGGCGCCGGTTCAGTGGGCCGGCGGCAGGTCGACCGTGATACGGACCTCCGAGCCGTCGTCGGCAAGCTCGGCCCGGGCGCCAATGGTCGCTGCTCGAGCCTGCACGTCTCGCCACGACTTGAGCGGGAGGCCGATCGGGGCGACGCTCGCCGCCTGGGCCGCGGCCTTCTCGTCGCGGCGGTCCTCGATCATGGCCGCCAGGGCGGCCGGCATCTCGGCCTCGGGCTTGGGCCGTCGGCGCATACGCCCGCCACTCGGCTCGCCATCGTTCGAGGCCCCGGACTCCTCGGGGGCGGCCTCATCGACCGTCTCCCGGATGGACCGGACGACGGCCTCGAGCGTGCCCTTGGTCCAATCGAGACGCAGCTCGACTCGCTCGGGATGGCCGGTGAGGTAGCCCGCCAGCGACTCCTCGACCATCCGGAACATGCCTGACTCGAGCTCCATCGGTAACCGCCGATCCGCGCCCATCGATTCGAAGTCGACCAGCACCTGGGCCCGTCGACCGCGGTCTCGGGCCGATCGCCGGAGAGTCGGGACCAGCCCGAGGTCGTCGAGGACCATCGGCCGCACATCGAAGATGAACGACTTCGTGGCGTCGAGCGTGGACTGGACCATCGCGATGAGCTCGCGCGTCTCGGGCTTGGCTGCAGCCGGATCGCTCGAGATCAGCCGGTCGACGATCTGCGCCTGGAGCACGATGTTGGTCAGGCTCTGGGCCGGGCCGTCATGCATCGCGCGGGCGATATCGCGGCGGAGGTCTTCCTGGGCCGCCAGGATCATCCGAGAGACGGCGGTCGACACCCGCGCGCCGGCCTCGCCACCACTCGCCGCGCCGGTGCCGCGCTCGTCGACCTCGCCGCTGTCGTCCCCGGGGCGAGAGAGCATGGGGATCGAACCACCGTCGGGCATCGTCCGGAGCTGGCTGGCGAACCCGGCCATCGCGTCGCGGTAGCGGCGCAGGACCTTGACCTTGCCATTGAGGACGTCGACCTGCGACTCCATCACGATCGCTCGTCGGGTCAGAGCGAGGAGCTGGGCGCTCTGTTCGAGGAGCCCCGCCGGATCAGAGGGCGACTCGCGTCCCGCCGTGACGCGGGCCGCCATGGCCGCCCGCTTCGCCTCGTGCCGCTCGCTCTCGCCCGTCGCCTGCTGGATGAGCATGCCGATCTCGACCAGCTCGCCATCGAGGACGGCCACGTCGTGCTCGACGCGTGCCGCTAGGGCGGCCGGGCTGTCGTACCGGTCGGTCTCTGCGTCCCGGATGGACGTCGTCGGTCCTGGTGGTGTCGTCATCGCTACCCGCGGATGGACTCTGCTAGGGTCGTCGCCCGATCAATCCTCGGGCATCCGGATCCAGCCCTGGCGCATGGCATAGACCACGGCCTGGGTCCGGTCGTTGACCGACAGCTTGCGCAGGATCGAGCTCATGTGGTTCTTGACGGTCTGCTCGCTGATCGACAGGGCGTAGGCGACCTGCTTGTTCGTCATGCCCTGGGCGATGTTGTCGAGGATCTCGACCTCGCGCGGAGACAATGGGGCGAAGATCGGGGCCGCATCCTGACCGTAGACGGCTAGCTCCCGGAACTCCTTCAGCACTCGGGATGCGACCGCCGGCTTGGCGAAGACCTTGTCGTTGATGAGGTACTCACCGGCGGACACGCGGCGGATGATCGTGACCAGGTCGTCGGGGCCGACGTCCTTGAGGATGAATGCCGCGGCACCGGCCTTGATCGCGTCGAACAGAGCGTCCTCTTCCTCGTTCTGGGCGAGGACGATGATCCCGACCGAGGGCAACTCGCGCTTGATCCGCTGGGTCGTCTCGATCCCGCCAGGGCTGGGCAGGGTCAGGTCCATCAGGATGATGTCGGGCGAGGTGTCCAGGGCGAGCTCGATGGCGCTTCGACTGTCGTCGGCCTCGCCTACGATGAGGAAGTCGGGCTCGCGCTCGAGGAGGCCGCGCACGCCCATCCGGAACAGGGCGTGGTCATCGACCAGGAGCAGCTTGGTCTGCTCCACATTGCGTCGATCGGGCCCTCCCCGGCGGCGGTCGGGACCCGGGTAGTCGATATCCGTCATGTGCTCTCCTTTTCGAGCGGGACAACTAGCCGAACCACCGTTCCGGCGTCCGGACGAGATGACACTTCCAGCGCGGCGCCGATGAGCTCGGCGCGCTCACGCATGAACTGAAGACCGAAGTTGCGCCGGCTACGGCTGGCAGCCGCCCCGACGTCGAAGCCCAGCCCGTCGTCGCGGACCTCGACGGTCCATGCGCCGTCCTCGAGCCGGGAGACGATGCTGGTCCGCGTCGACTTGGCGTGCTTGCGCACGTTATGGAGCGCTTCCTGGACGACCCGCAGGACGACTGTCTGCTGGGCGTCGGCGAGCATGTCGGCCGGCGCCTGGAGGTCGGTCTCGACGGTGCTGTCGGACAGCGCCGCCATCGTCTCGGCCGCATCGACGATCGAGCCATCGAGACCGAGGTCGTCGAGGAGCGGAGGGCGAAGCTGGCTGATGAACGTTCGGACGTCGCCGAGCTCGCGGCGGAGCAGTTCGCGCATGAAGCGCAGCTCCGTCCGGGCGAGGCGCGGGTCGCCGTCCATCACCCGATCGATGTACTCGACCTGGAAGATCGCGTTGGAGAGGGCCTGAGCCGGTCCATCGTGGATCTCCTGGGCAAGCCGGGATCGCTCGGCTTCCTGGGCCTCGACGATGCGCATCTCGACATCGTGCGGCCGATCCGTTCCGTGTCCTTCCGGAACGAGGCTGGCGTCGCCACGCTCGAGGAACAGCCAGGTGCTCTCCAGGCTGCGGTGGGCCAGCTCGAAGCGAGCCAGCTCGGCCTGATGGGCGCCGACGTCAATCTCGAGCCGCTCGAGATCCGAGCGCAGGGCATTGACCTCGGCATCGTCCGCGCCAGCTTCTGCCGCCCCGGCTGCGCTGACGCGGCCCGATTCGGCGCGGGCATCGGCCTCCGCGAGCTGCTCGCGGCGAGGCCGACGCACGAGGGCATCGAGCTCCTCGCGGAGGGCCTGGTAGCGGCCAAGCTCTTCGAGGTGGGCGGCCCGGTAGCGTCCGGCCACGGCATCGAGACTGTTGGCGGCATAAGCCAACGCGGCCTTTGCCTCAGCGTGGAGCTCGTCGAAGCGGCCATCCCGAGCATCGCCCACTCGCGTGCCGTCCATGTCGCCCGAGTATAGGGGTCCGGGCATCAGGGACAGCCGATCTCGAAGACCAGGGTCTTCGCTAGGGAGCGAGCATCCGCCGGGTCGCTCGGCGGAGGGCCGAGGTCGAGCGCGTGGAAGCAGTCGGCCCCTGGCACCGCCGATGCCAGGACCTCCGGCCATCGCCCATGGTCGTCGTCGGCCATGACCAGGTACCGCGTGCCGCTGAACGCAGCCGCCAGCTCCATCACGGCGGCCGGGCTCTCGTCGGGCAGGGCCAGAGTACGGATCCGCAGCGCTTCGGCTAGCCAGATCGGGAAGTCAGTCACGACCGGCCCGGAGGTGGCATCCAGGGGGCGGCCGATGGCGGCCATCCGTTCGGCCAACAGCTCGTAGCGCCGGGCGACCTGGGCGGATTGGTCGGCGTACCCGGTGAGGGCGACGCTGAACAGCATCGCCGAGGCGATCGTCAGCGTGGGTCCAAGCCAGGCCACCGGCCGGGTCCAGCCGCGCCAGGCACCGGCGCGCTCGACCAGCGCATCGAGGGCCAACAGGGCGCTGACGATGAGCAGCACGTGGATCGCCCCGGCAGCGTGGAGGAAGGTGCCCCACGTCGTCGCCACCGGGAAGAGCAGGCTGGTGACCAGGAAGCTGACGATGGCGAACATGACCAACGGTCGAAGGGAGCGCGCCCGGCCGGTCCACGGCAGCGCCGCTAGTCCGATCAGCGAGACCGGGAAGCCCGGGGCCAGGAGGACGTTTGCAAGGTTGTGCCACATCCCCTCGATCCGGAGCTCGAACAGGCGGGCCGGACCGATGGCCAGGTAGCGGGCCAGCGTCGGCGGGTCCCTGAAGGCAAAGATGTCGAAACCGGTGACCGACAGGGCGTTGGCCAACGCCTGGCCAGGCAACGGGTTGCCGAAGGCGATCCAGTCGCGGATCGCCCAGGGAGCGAAGACGAGCACGGCGACCGCGGCCGGGACCAGGACCAGGCCGCGGCGCAGTCCACGTGCGCCCTGCCACCACGCGAGACCGGCCCAGGTCAGGGCGATGAGGGCGGCCTCGTTGCGGGTCAGGGCCGCCAGGCCCAGGACGAGACCCAGCCCGAGGAGGCGACCGTCGCGCAGGAGGCTGCCCGATGGCGGTGCGCGCAGCAGGCGGGTCATCAGCAGGGTCCCGGTCAGGGCCAGGGCGGCGAAGGGCATGGTCGAGTCGGGCAGTGCGCCGAACAGGACGAGCGGGAGGAAGACCGCGGCGGTCAGGCCGGTCCCGATGGCCAGCGTCCGTGCTCGGCCGACCGGGAAGTCGCGCTCCTCGGCGACATCCGCGGCGAGGCGCCAGGCGAGGACGGGCACGAGCGAGCCGACCAGGACGGCTGAGATCTTGGCCGCGTCAAACGTCGGACCCAGGAGAGCCATCGCCGGCAGCGTCAACACGCTTGGCAGCGGCAGCCAGACCTCGAACGCAGGCCGCGGGAAGACGAGCGGTGGGGTCTGGAAGCTCCAGATCGCGTCACTGACCAGCCCTCTGCCCTCGATCACGTTGCGGGCCACACCGACGTAATAGGCCGTGTCCTCGGGGGTCGGGAAAGCGAGGCTGGAGGCGAACACGACCCGGACGGCCAGTGCCGCCACGAAGACCAACCCGGCGCTCAGCCACGCCTCGCGCGCCGTCATCGGACGCATCGCGGGTCGTCGGCAGCGAGGCAGACGGGAAAGAGGGCCGCGTCCGAGCCGCTCCCGCTGGGCGGTGCTCCGGCGGCACCGAGCGCCGTGGCGGCACCCAGCGCCCCATCGGCCCCGGCCGGGATCGTGGCAGGTTCACGCCAGATGGCCCGGCCGATCCAACTCGCGCGAGGCGCGTCGTCCTGCAGGAGACCGGCCAGCGCCTGAACCGTGTCGCGCCGCTCGACCAGCAGCCACCGTGCTCCGTACGCCTGGGCGACGCGCTCGACGGTAGCGATGGCGTCGTCCGGGGCGACGACTCCCGGATGGCCGGTCCAGTACTTCACGCCTCCGGTGTCGAGGCTCATGACCACGTCGCTGGGCGCGGCCCCCGCCTGGGCCAGGGCGGTCCCGGCGGCGACCTTGATGGCGCGCTCCTCCGCCCAGGCGGTCCGGGTCGCGAACGAGAACCCGATCCCGACGAGCATGGTCAGCACGACGGCGCCGCCGACGAATACCCGGCTGGCCTCAGCCGCATCCCAGCCCCGACGCCGGAGAGCGACCCAGGCGACGAGGCCGACGACGCCCTCCAGGGCCAGGATCGAGGCCTGCGGGGCGAGGGCGATCGCCGAATGGATGAACGTGCCGTTCGGCACGTGGACCGCCGAGATCAGCGCGGAGAACGCGAACAGGATGGCGGCATAGACGAAGAACGGGGTGAAGTACGGTGAGCTGCGGCGCAGCCAGGCGCCCACGACGATCAGTGGCGCGAGGACCAATCCCGCGACCAGGACGACAAAGCTGATGACCGCCTGCGCCAGACCAACGAGCCGGCTCGAGACGAGCGGGCCGAGGCCCTGGCCGAGGAAGGTCGACAGGGTCGGGTGACCCTCGATCGAGTTCATCTCGGCGAGCGATCGGATCCACAGGATCCGGCCCGACGCCGACGACGGCGAGATCGAGCCGAAGACGGCCAGCTGACGCGCCCACCAGGGCCCCATGACCAGCACGAACAGGCCGAGCGAGGCGATCGCCGACCACCACGGCAGGACTGCCGGCCGAGCCGTCCGCCAGGCCCGGTACCGATGCCACAGGAAGAGCAGCCCGAGTGCGGCCCCCACCAGGACGCCGTCGTTCCGGGCCAGCATCGCCAGGCCGACCAGCGCGCCCGCCGCGGCGAACGCCCGGGCGTCTCCCTTGAGGCCGCGGGCGCCCAGCCACAGGGCGCCGAGGACGATCGGCTGGTAGAGCGAGAAGTTGTCCGGCTGGGCCATGAATACCACCGCCGCAGGGACCGCCACGAGCAGACCCGCCCCGAGCGCGACATCGCGCCGCGCTCCGGCCTCGGTGGCGAAGGCCCAGGTCATCGGCGCGGCGAGCGAGCCGATCAGGGCGAAGGGCAGGGCCGACGCCCAGGCGGTGGGGCCAAGAACGGCCAGGAACGGGACCTGGACCAGCGCGGCCAGCGGCATCCAATGGGCGTTGCTGGGGATCGGCAGGGTCGGTTGGGCCGGGATCGAGCCGCCAAGGTCGACGAAGGTCCAGATGAAGTCGATGTTGAATCCGTGCCCGGCCTGGAGGGCCCGAGCGACGTTGACGTAATAGTAGGAATCAACGTAGGCCGGGTCCGGATATTGAGCGATCAAGACCAGCCGCACGAGCGCGGCGAACGCGTAGAGACCGAGGGCGGTTCGCATCGCCGGTGCAGCCTAGCACCGGGCACCCCGGACTCAGCCCGGTACGAATCACCCATGACCGGCGCCATCCGGGGCGGTATTGAGCCGCGTTCGCGGGGGGTAGCATCGCCCTCGGATGAGCCTCTCGAACCGGTTCTGGACCCTGACCCCACCCTCGCCGATCGTGCGTCGCGCGCTGCGCGACGGACTCGCCTTCGCTGGCCTCGCCTTCGCCGCGTACCTGTTTCTCGTGGTGGCTCCGACGGCCGGGACGTTCGGCTTCGATGCCTATGCCTACTGGTCGCTCGACCTGACCAACCCGTACGCCGTACCTGCCGGGACCTTCGGTGCGTTCACCTACACGCCGGTGATCGCGCGGCTGTTCGCTACGTTCGGCCTGCTGAGCTGGCCGGCCTTCGTCTGGCTCTGGTCGGCCCTCCTGGTCGCGACCGTCGTGTGGCTCGGTTGGCGGAACGCGCTCCTGCTCTTGGCCTTCCCACCGGTCGCGCTCGAGCTGTACCACGGCAACGTCCACCTCCTCATGGCGGCGGCGATCGCACTCGGTTTCCGCTATCCAGTCGCCTGGTCGTTCGTGCTGCTGACCAAGGTGACCCCGGGAGTCGGCCTGGTCTGGTTCGCCGTCCGCCGGGAGTGGCGACCTCTGGCGATCGCACTCGGCTCTACCGCGGTGGTCGTCGTGGCTTCTCTGCTGATCGACGGCAGCCTATGGATAGCCTGGCTCGACGAGAGCATCCTCAAGACGGCCAGCGGCGCGCCATTCAACCAGTTCTCGATCGCGATCCCGCTCCTCGTCCGGTTGCCGGTGGCGGTGCTGCTCGTCGCCTGGGGCGCTCTGACCGACCGGCGCTGGACGGTCCCGGTGGCAGCGACCCTGGCCCTGCCCATCCTGTGGCCCAGTGGCTTGGCCGTCCTCGCCGCGCTGTGGCCGATCCTCCAGCGCCGGCCGGAGCTCGAGCCAGCCTGAGATTCCCGAGTCAGCGCTGCGGCTGGGGCTGCGGGGCGTCGACCGGGTCGGGCTCGAGCCAGGCTGGCCAGCGCTCACCGGCGGCCAGGGCGCCGCTGACCAGGGCGACCCCCAGCCACAGACCGACCAGCGTGTAGCTGGCGATGCACAGCGCCGCGACGAGGGCCAGTTCGCGTCGGACGGTCAGCATCGCCGGCAGGAGCGTGAGCACCCCGAACATGCGCAGGCTCGGGCTGCCGACGATCATCAGGATCCCCAGCCACGCCGCGGCCCGGTGACGTGGGAGGAAGAAGGTGGCGACCATCGTGCCCAGCGCGAGCGCCAGGCCGGCGCCAGCCGGCAAGCCTCGCGCCAGGCCGGCCCCACCAAGGATCCAGGCCGGATCCGCGGCGCGTCCGAGCTGGGACAGCCAGTCGAGCCATAGCGCAGGCCCCGTCAGCGCCAGGCTGAGGATCATCGTGACGCCGAGGGTGGTGAGACCCAGCAGCGCCGCTCCCGGCCGGCGCCGCACGAGGAGGATCCATGGGTGCGCCTGTGATGGCTTGACGGCACCGTTGACGACCGCGAGCAGCCCGTCCACCCAGGCCGGCCGGGCGTCCTCACCGGGGACCCGCTCGAGCGGATGGAACCCGGCTCGCGCCGGCGGCTTGAACAGAAGACCGACAAATGCGGCGAAGAGGATGACCTGCACGTTCCCGCCGAGCAGCCCCTCGAGGAACGGCGGCCAGAGGAGGACGAACGGGACCCAGGGCCACGGGATCGCCAGTCGCCGGCACGTCCAGATCGCCACGGCCACCCCGACGGCCAACCATGCGGCGACCACAAGCCCGGCGGGCAGGCGTGCCAGGGGCGCGATGACCGGGAGCACGAACGGCGGGTACAGGAACGGCAGATCGGGTCCGACCGGGGCTTGAAAGCTGGCGGCCAGATACGGCTGACCGCCATCCAGCCATCGTCGTGCGGCGCGCAGCGGTATCTCGACGTCGACTCCGACCGGATACCCGACGAGGAGGTCCTTCACGGCTAGGACCACCGCGATCCCGGTAAGGATCCATAGCCCGCACCGGAGCAACCTGTCGGGCATGCCCGACGCGTCCAGGGCGCCCGCTACCGGCGATCGTCCGGCCATGGTCGGTGGCATCCGGCCGAATGTACACCGTGCTCGGACCCGCTCGCGGCCGTGAGTCGTTCCGGGTCGTCACCCGCGGGCCACCCGCACGGCCGGTCGCCTTGCTAGCCTTCCGGCATGCAGCCAATGCGCGACCGGACGTCGGGCTCGGACCCGGCCGAGACCGATCGTCGAACACTGGCATTCGGCCTGGGGGCCGTCGCTCTCTCGTTCCTCATCTACGTGCTGGCCAGCCTTCGATTCGATGCTGGTCGGCCTGACTTCTTCTACCTGGCGGACGCCTTCCTGCACGGCCGCCTGTGGCTGGACCGGACATTCGGGCCGTGGGACAACGTGATCATCGGCGACCGCGTATACGTCCCGTTCGCCCCGTTCCCGGCCATCGCCTTCACTCCGCTCGTCGCGTTGATCGGACCGGTCGCGGCTGATCGTTGGGAGCAGATCATCGACGCAGCTATCGCTGCGATCGATGTCGGCCTGTGCTGGTGGCTGATGGGTCGGCTGGGGGTGCGGACCGTGGTCGAACGGATCTGGCTCGTCTTCCTGCTCGGGTTCAGTACCCAGATCCTGTGGGTGACGACCCGCGGCGGCGTGTGGCACACGGGCCACCTCATCGCGATGCTGCTCACCTTGACGGGTCTGGTCGAGACGTTCGGCCGGCGACGCCCGTGGCTCCTCGGCCTGTTGGTTGGAGCCGCCTTCCTGACCAGGGCGCCGCTCGCTCTCGCCGCCCCGTTCTTCGCCTGGGTCGTGGCCGACCGGGAAGGGGTGCGCTCATTATTCGCTCCCTCATCGTGGCCGTGGCGTTCGTGGCTGGTCTATGGCATCGCCATCGCCCCGGCGGTCTTGTTCGCGCTGTGGTACAACGCGGTGCGGTTCCGATCGCCACTAGAGTCGGGGTATGGGCTGGCGTCGCTCCCCGAGTTCCTGGCGGTGGAGCGCGCTCAAGGCCTCTTCTCGATCAGCCACCTCAACGCGAACATCGACTACCTGCTGCTCAAGCTGCCGAAGCTGTTCGAGAGCCGCCCCGACGGCTCGATCGCCTGGTTCCTGCCACCTCGACCGGACGGACTTGGCATGTCGATCCTGCTGACCAGCCCGGGCCTGCTCCTGGCGCTGCGGGCCGACTGGCGCTCGCGGATGACCATCGCCCTCGGGCTGACTGCCCTCGCCGTCCTGATCCCGAGCCTGCTCTACTACGGCGGCGGGTGGCTTCAGTACGGCTACCGCTATGCGCTGGACTCCATCCCCTTCGTCATCGCGATGGTGGGACTTGCGGTCGCTCGCCATGGCCTCCCGGCCTGGGGCAAGGTGCTCATCGTGTTCGGCATGGTGATCAACGTGCTCGGGGTGTACTGGGCGTACAACCTCTGATGGACGGCGGCCATCGCGTGACGGTCTCGTGACGCCCCTGCGTGGCCTGATCGGGGCCGTGGCGCTGTCCCGGGCGATCGTCCTCCTGGCGGCGTTCCTGGCCGAGAACGTCGTCGCTCGGAATCCGGCCCTGACCTCGGGTGACAGCTCGCCGATCCTGCGAAGCCTGACGTCGTGGGACGGCTGGTGGTATTTGGGGATCGTCCGCGATGGCTATCACGTCCAGCCGATCGTGGACGCGTATCACGACTATGCGTTCCTGCCGGTGTGGCCGGGGCTGATCCGGGTGCTCTCGTGGCCCTGGCCCGAATACGCGGGGCTCGTCAGCATCATCGTGGCCAACACGTGCTTCGTCATCGGGCTGGCCCTGTTCGTGAAGCTCGGCCGGGTCGCCCTGGGCGACGATCGGGCCGTCCGCGGCGCCGCCTTGCTCGCGCTCATGCCCTTCAGCGCAGTCTTCTCGATGGCCTATGCCGAGAGTCTCTTCCTGGTCCTTTCCGCCGGCGCTTTCCTGGCCGCGGAACGGGACCGCCGGACCCTGGCCGGGATCCTGCTCGGGGTGGCAGCGTTGACCAGGTTGCAGGGGGCCGTCCTGGCGCTGCCGGTCTGGCTGATCCTGGTCCTGCGTGACGGTCGGCGCCTTCGCCCGACCCAGGCCTGGGTCCTCCTGGGACCGCTGGCCGCGATCGGATTCGTGGCGGCGGTGGGCATGTTCACAGGAGGTTCTGACGCCTATGGGGCTGCGCAGGCTGCCTGGGGCCGGGCTGGGCTCGGGGCCGCCGCCGCGGACCAGTCTCTGGCCGGATCGTTCTCGATCATCAACGCGGTGCAGCTCCTGACCCTGCTAATGGCCGTGTTCGGCCTGGTCTACATCCGCGCCGATCGGATCCCGTTGCCGTACGTTCTCGTCGTGGTGCTGCCGCTTCTGCTGGTCTTCGCCAGCGGAACGCTCGAGTCGGTCGGACGACACGTGACCAGCGCCGTGCCCAACGCCTGGATCCTCGCCGGACGCCGGTCGACCTGGTTCCGGATAGGCTGGCCTGCGGTGTCAGCGATAACTCTGCTTGTGATCAGTACGGCGATGTTCGCCGGGAGGTTTGTTCCGTGACTGACGGCCCCGCGATCAGCCGACGCGTGATCCTGGACATCTTCATTCTGTCCGGTGCCGCCGGGTTGATCTACGAGGTGGTCTGGGCCCGTCAGCTCGTGCTCGTGTTCGGGAACACCACTCAGGCGGTTTCGGCGATCCTGACCGGATTCTTCGGCGGGATGGCCATCGGCAGTGCCCTTGGAGGTCGTCTGGCGGACCGCATCCGACGGCCGCTCCGGATGTACGGCCTTCTCGAGGTGATCCTGGTCGTGGTCGTCGTGCTGACCCCGATCACCTTCCGTCTGCTGCACGAGGTCTATCGCGGGGTGTTCTCCTCGCTGGAGTCGA
Source organism: Chloroflexota bacterium (assembly GCA_039931975.1). Classification (GTDB taxonomy): domain Bacteria; phylum Chloroflexota; class Limnocylindria; order Limnocylindrales; family CSP1-4; genus Chersky-267. The sequence goes on from JBDTQW010000002.1 coordinate 58,267, forward strand.
GCCCGGGCCTCCTCGCCCTGGTCCGGTTCGGGCTCGCTCTGGTCGCGCTCAGCCCGGCCACGATCCTGATGGGCGCGACGCTGCCCACGCTGACCCGATACCTGACCCAGCACGCCGATCAACTGTCGGATGCCTTCGGCCGACTGTATGCCGCCAACACGCTCGGGGCGATCGTCGGGACGATCCTGGCCGGCTTCATCCTCATCGAGCTGCTCGGCCTGTCCGGGACCCTGCTCGTCGGTGCTGCCTGCTCCGCCGGGGCCGCAGCGATCGCACTGCTGCTCGACCGACGCGTCGCGGGTTCGGAGACACGGCCTGGCGCGACCCCGATCGCGGAAGCTGCTCCGGCCGAGCCGACGACCGTCCTCGCTCCACTCTCGCCGACCCCGACCGCGCCTTCCCCGGCCGCAGCTCCGAGCCGGACGCCCACGGCTCTTCGGATCGGGGTCCTGGTCGCGTTCGTGTCCGGCCTCACGGCGCTCGGTTACCAGACGCTCTGGACGCGTCTGCTGGCCTCTGGGACCGGGAATTCGACCTATGTGTTCACGATGATCCTTTCGTTGTTTCTCATCGGCATCGCGCTTGGGGCGATCGCCTTCAACGTGCTCCGGCCGCGGATCCGGAACACGGTCGGGTTGCTGGCGTTCACCCAGCTGGTCACGGCCGTCCTCGCCGTTGTTGGGGCGATCTGGGTGATCCCGGCCGCCTCGCACGGCATCCTTGAGCTGTCCGGATCACCGGGCGCGCTTTTCGGCAGCTTCCTTCGGACGAGCGCGTTGGTCGTCCTGCCAGCGACGTTCGTGATGGGCCTCAGCTTCCCTGCCGCCTCGGCCCTCGTGGCCGGCCGCGACAGCGAGATCGGCAGCCGGGCCGGCCTCGTCCTTGCCGTGAACACGACCGGGGCGATCGTCGCGACGTTCCTCATCCCATTCGTGGTGATCCCGGCGATCGGATCGCCGGCGACGCTGGCCTTGCTCGCGATCGTGAACGCCGGGCTGGCAGTCGTGCTCGCCCTCAGCGGTGGACTTGCGGGGCGGGTCGTACGTGGCGGGATCGCCATCGCTGGCACGGCGGCCATCGTCCTGATCGTCGCAGCGGTCGGCGTCGGCGGCCTGTTCGTCGATCCTTCGATCGCCCGGATCGAGAAGGCGGGTGGCAACGTCCTCCACACGGCCGAGGACGAGATCGCATCCGTGCAGGCGGGGCTCGACAAGAACGGGACAAAGCACCTCTGGGTGACCGGCACGGCGATGACCCTGCTGACCGTCGACGCCAAGCTGATGCCGGTCCTGCCGCTGATCGCCCGCCCGAACTCCACGTCGGCCGCCGTCGTGGCATTCGGGATGGGCTCGGCGTTCCGGGGCGCACTGATCGCCGGGCTCAAGACTGACGCCGTCGAGCTGGTCCCATCCGTGCCCAAGATGTTCGGCACGTACTACGACGACGCGGCCAGCGTGCTCGCGAACCCAAACGGCCGGGTGATCATCGCCGACGGCCGGAATCACATCGAGCTGACCGAGCGCCGCTACGACATCATTGTGACCGACCCGCCGCCGCCGATCGAGAGCGCCGGCGTGTCGGTAATCTCGTCGGAGGGCTACTACGCGGCCGGCAAGGACCGTCTGAACCCAGGTGGGGTGATGATGCAATGGGTGCCTTGGGGTCAGACCCTCGAGGAATTCCTGGCCCACGTCCGCTCGTTCCGAGCCGTCTACCCGCAGGTGCTGATCGCCTTCGGACCGGGCGGCTATGGCCTGTTCATGCTCGGATCCGAGGACCCGATCAGTTTCGATCCAGCCAACATCGCAACCATTCTGGCCCGCCCCGGCGTGACCGAGGACCTGTCCTCGGCGTTCGATTCGCCGGAGCATGACGTAGCCGGTTGGGCGAGGAAGATCCCGTCCCTGGTCTGGATCTCGGGCAACGACGTCGCCCGGGTGGCGGGCGAAGGTTCGCTGATCACCGACGATCATCCCCTGCCCGAGTACTTCCTCCTGCGTCACGCGTTCGGCGCGCGGTCGCCGCAGGTCAGCCCGGGGCTGCTGATCCAGCTCTCGACGAGCCCCTAGACTGCGCCAGATGGACGAGCTGACCGGTACGGCGGCGTTCGAGTCGCTCACGCTCGTCCTGCCGGCCTACAACGAGGAGACGCGCCTCGGGCCGGCGCTCGACGAGCTGTTCGGCTACCTGCGAAGGCGCGGCGGTCCTCCACGCGAGGGCGCTCCCGCCTCGGGTAACCTGCCCGACGCGATCCAGGTCCTGGTCGTCGACGATGGCAGCACCGATGCCACGGCCGATCTCGTCCGTGCCCGGCCGGAGGCCGCCGCCGGAGTCCGCGAGGTCGGCTCGGCCAACCCGTGGCGGGGTGCCTGGCTCGAGCTCCTGTCGGTGCCCCACGGCGGTAAGGGCGCTGCAGTGCGGGCGGGCATGCTCGCGGCCGGCAGCGATGCGATCGTCTTCACGGACGCCGACATGGCCACCCCGCCCGACCAGATCCCGGGCCTGGTGGCTGCCCTGGGGTCAGCCGATGTGGCCCTCGGGAGCCGGGTCCAGCCGGACGGGTCCGACATGCGCCGGACCCAGCCCGGGTTGCGGCGGCTCCTGGGCAAGGTATTCCACGCCCTGGCGGCCGTCTGGGTGACCGGTCCTGTACGTGACACGCAGTGCGGCTTCAAGGGCTTCTCGCGAGCAGCAGCCCACGACCTGTTCTCGGCACAGCGGATCACCAGCATCGTCTTCGACGTCGAGCTCATCTATCTTGCCCGCCGGCGGGGCTATCGCCTGGCGGTCGTCCCGATCCAGTGGTTCGACCGTCGCGGGTCGCGGATGCAGGCCAGCGCCGGGCTCGCCGCGCGGGTCGCCTGGGATCTGTTCCGGATCCCGCTGATCCACCGCCGGGTGTCTCGGCGCAGGTGACCACGGGCCGGCTGTCGCGCCTCCGCGGCGCGCCCGTGCTCGGGCGGGTGCTGCCGGTCGTGGCGGTCGCCGTTGCCGTGATGGTCGTGGGTGCGGTCCTCGCGAATGCCGGCCCGACCATGGGCTTCGATGCGCGGGCCTATCTCGATGCCGCTCGACGGCTGCTCGATGGCGGGGTCCTCTACGACACGTCCATCGACCAGGCGGGCGCCGCCGGGCTGTACTACTACTCGCCGCCGTTCACCCTCCTGGCCGTTCCGTTCGCCCTGCTGCAGGCTCCGCTCGACATCGCCGGCTGGACCGCGGCATTGCTCGCGGCCTTTCTCGTGGGCGTCGCCGTCCTGCCGGTCAGCCGGCCCGTCCGCTGGCTCATCGTGCTGTTGGCGGGGCTTTCCTGGCCCTTCGCCTACGCGATCAAGCTGGGACAGGTCGGCCCGATCCTGTTCCTGTGCTTCGCCATCGGGTGGCGCTGGATGGATCGACCGGTGCGGCTGGGCGCGGCCATGGCCATCGGGACGATCGTCAAGCTCCAGCCCGGCATCCTGTTCGTCTGGGCGATCCTTACGAGGCGCTGGGCGGCCGTCGGCGTCGGGCTCGTCGTTCTCGGCGCCGCCGCCGTCATCGCCACCGTGGTCTGCGGAGTCGACGCCTGGGCGGCATGGCTGACCATCCTGCGCTCGATCAGCGCCCCGATCACGACGCCGCACAACTTCACCCCGGGGGCCGTGGCCTACCAGGTTGGCCTCGGCGAGGGGCAGGCGACGGCGATCCAGGCCGTCAATACCCTCGCGGTCCTGGGCATCGTCCTGTGGGCCGCCGTACGGACGAGCCCCACCGTCGGCTACCTCACCGCAGCAACGGCCAGTCAGCTCTTGTCACCCGTGTTGTGGGACCACTATGCGATGCTCCTGCTCCTGCCGACGGCCTGGCTCCTGGAGCGTGGCCGCTGGTGGTCGGCGGTCATCCCGCTGTCGACCTCGATCGTTCTCATCTGGCTCCCGCCAGTCGTCTACCCGATCGCCTTCTGGGTCGCCCTGCTGGCGCCCATCGCGATCGATGCGCGTCCGGTCAGGCGCTTGCGCGCGCAACGACCTGGACTCGATCCGGTGCTATCCTCGGAGACGTGACCAGCGCCCCCTTCGAGGTGGAGCCCGCCTGTCCGGGGGGCCCCCGCACGGCCCCGAGCCCGACTCCAGCCGCCCGACAACGCCATCTGGTGGCGCTCCGCCGCCCATTCGATTCCATCGGTACCTCGACTTGGGACGCCCTCGCCGATCGCAATCCGTGGGCGACGCCGTTCGCCCGGTGGGCTTTCCATCGCTCGTGGTGGGACGCCTACGGGGCGAGCGCCCACGACGAGACCATGGTCGTGCTCGACGCCGACCGCAGCTCCGATGCCGAGCCGATCGCGATCGTGCCGCTGATGCACCGTCACGAGGTCGAGCCGACCGATGCCCTCGGGCAGACCACGCTCCGCCACGGCTCCGCGCTGCCCCTGATCCCCGTCGCACCGACCGCCAAGGCCGTCTTCTTCGGGGCGTCGTACCACGCCGACTATGCGACCGCCCTCGCCGCGCCGGAGGACCTCGACGCGGTGGCTGCTGCCGTCGTCGAGGCACTCGCCGGTCCGCCGGTTCCAGATGACGCCCACCCGGCGCCGTGGGACGTCGTGGATCTGCGCCGCCTGCGTTGCGGTGACCCCACCGCCAGCGCGCTGTCGGCGGCGTTCGGCCAGCGTGCTACCGAGCAGGCCTGGACCGTGGATCTCGAGCGTGAGGACGTCTGCCCGGTGACGACCATCCCGGCCGAGGTCTACGATCTCGATGGCTTCCTGGCCACCCTGGGCAAGAAGGAGCGTCACGAGATCCGGCGCAAGGCCCGCCGGGCCGAGGCCGCCGGCGAGGTGGCCTTGACCGAGTCGGTCGAGCCGCTGACCGACCTCCCCGCGTTCATCGACCTCCACCAGCGCCGCTGGGGCGATGCCGGCCTGTTTCGGCCGACTCCCGGTGGCGACGCGGGCCGGCGCTTCGTCCGCGAGCTGTTCGAGCGGTTCGGTCCCGACGGCCCGGCCAAACTGTGCTTCCTGACGGTCGGCGGGCGTCGGATCGGGGCGGGCATCACGTTCGAGTACGACGACACCATGGCCTATTACAACGCGGGCATCGACCCCGACGCCCGCGACCTGTCGCCGGGTGTGGTCATGGTCGCGAAGTACGTCGAGCGGGCGATCGCAACTGGCCGCCATCGACTCGACTTCCTGCGCGGCAACGAGCCCTACAAGTACGAGTGGGGCGCGGTGGACGAACCGATCCAGCGGCTGCTCGTCCGACGCAGCGTCGACCGGTGAGCGTCGACCGATGAGCGCCCCGGCGCCCGGCGACCCCTGCCTCGAGCCCGTCGAGCGACCAGTCATCCCGGGTGGCCGGATCCGGGTCGTCGAGGTCCTCGCCACGGGCACCAACGGGGGCGCCCAGGAGCATGTCCTCGGGCTCCTGACTCGGATCGATCCGACCCGCTACGACGTCCACGTCCTGTCGCTTTCGCCGGGGAGCACGGTCCGCAAGCTCCAGCGAAACGGCATCTCCGTCACGGTCATCGACGAGCCCGACGACGCGATCGCGACCGGCGCCGTGGCCGCGCTCCTGGCCGAGCTCCGACCCGAGATCGTGCACAGCCACATGTACCGGGCCGAGCTCGTCGGGACGCGCGCGGCGATCGCCCTGGGCGAGATCGGGCGGCCTCGGCCGTACATCGTGTCGACGGTCCATTCGAGCCGGATCCGCTCGGAGGAGGACCGCCGGGTCCTGCGCCTCTTGACCCCGCGGATCGATCGCCTCATCGCGGTGTCGCGCTCGATTGTGGAAAAGCTCCACCACGAGGGTCGTGACACCGCCCCGATCTCGCTCATCCACAGCGGCGTGGACCTGGAGCGATACGACCACCAGGAGCCCTGCTGCACCCTGCGCGAGGAGTACGACCTGCCGAGCGAGGGTCCGATCGTGGGGGTCGTCGCCAGGCTCGAGCCCGAGAAGGGCCACCCGACCCTGCTCGAAGCGTGGCCGTCCGTCCTGGCCGCCGTGCCGGACGCGACGTTGCTCGTCGTCGGGGAGGGCAGCCGGCGGGAAGCCCTCGAGGCGCTAGCTCACGAGCTGGGCGTGGCCGAGAGGGTGGTCTTCACCGGTCGACGCGATGACGTCCCGGCGGTCACGGCGGCACTCGACGTAGCGGTCCTCCCGTCCTATCGCGAAGCGCAAGGGCTGACCATCCTCGAGGCGATGGCGCTGTCGCGCCCGATCGTCGCCTCGAACGTGGGAGGCATCCCCGAGATGGTCGAGGACGGGATCACCGGCCTGCTGGTGCCAGCGCACGATGCCGACGCCCTGGGTGCGGCCATCGTCCGTCTGCTCCGCGATCACCCCCTGGCCGACACCCTGGGCCGAGCCGGTCATGATCTCGTCCACGACAAGTTCTGCATCGAGCGGATGGTTGCGGCCGTCGAGCAGATCTACGACGAAGGTGCCCGCACCCTGCGCCTGACTGAGGTCGCGGCGGGGTAGCGCGTGGCCTTGGGACATATCCGCGGATAGTCTCGCCCGGCGATTGCGAGCAAGCTCTGGCCCAGGACCGGGTCTAGAGTGGGCGTCCGCCGAGGTCTGTAGTACTTCAGGGTGGTCGGGGAGGTGTCGCCTGGCGGCTAGCATCGCCGCGATGGCACGACTGTCGGACGCCACGTCGGCACATGGCCGCAGGCTCCTCCTGACCTTGCCCGAACTCTGGGCGGTGCTGGCCGTCTTACTGCCGATCGTGGGAGCTCTCCTGGCCACGATCTCGACCGTCGACCTGGCCTATCACGTGCGCGCCGGCGGCATCATCCTCGACCGCGGGACGCTGCCATCACCAGATGCGTTCACCTTCACCGCCGGCGGGCAACCGTGGGTCGACCAACAGTGGGCAGCCCAGGTCGCCCTCGCCGTCGTCCACCAGCTCGGTGGGTGGAGCTTGCTGGCCGTGTTGCGCGCCGGGTTGGTCGGCCTCGTGGCGTTGCTTGTGTTCCGAGCCTGTCGATCGGCCGGAGCGGGCACCCGGGTGGCGGCCTGGCTGGCCCTCGCTGGTTTCGGTGTCGGGATGGTTGCGCTGGGTTTGAGGCCCCAGTTGTTGGGGATGGTCCTGTTCGCCCTCACCCTAACGATCCTCGCCGGACGCCACCGACGCCAGGACCTTCTCTGGGCGATCCCGATCGTGGTCATGGTCTGGGCCAACGTCCATGGCTCGTTCTTCCTGGGGCCTGTGGCTGTCATCGTCGCCGCCATCCAGGACGCGGTCGAAGGCCGTCCCGGCCATCGTCGCGTGCTTGCCATCGCCCTGATCAGCCTGGGTACCAGCTTCGTCAGTCCGTATGGGCCAGCGGTGTGGACGTATGCCGTGGGCATCGCCGCGGACCCGACGATCCGGCGGCTCATCACTGAGTGGCAGCCGACCTCGCCGCTGTCGTTCGCCGGTGCGGCGTTCTACGCGTCAGTCGGTGGTGTCGTCGTGTTCCTCGCGGTCGTAACCCGCCGGGCCGGTCCGGGTCATCTCCGGCGTGCGTGGCCGACGGTCGCCTGGCTCATCCTGCTCGCGGCGATCGGGGCATTCGCCGAGCGGGGGGTCGCGTGGTGGTCGATCGCCGCGCCCGTCGCCGTCGCCGAACTCATCGGCCGCCGTCCGGCCGCAGGCAACCCCGTGACCGCACAGTCCCCCTCGGCGGGTGTCGCCCCGGCGTCGGGGAGCCTCATCGCGACCGGGATCGTCGGAATCCTGATCGTTGCCATGATCGGCCTCCTGCCGGTCTGGCGCGGCGGCGATGCGCTGTACGGACCCAACGGACTGCTGACGGATGCGCCGCGAGCTATCACCGAGACCGTCCTAGCCGAGGCCAAGCCCGGTGATCGGATCTGGAATGCTCAGCGCTGGGGCTCCTGGCTGGAATTCGCGGCGCCGGCCGCTACTGTCGCGGTCGACTCGCGGATCGAGCTCATCCCGGCCGCCGCTTGGGCCGACCACCTCGCGCTGTCAAGCGGCGCATCGAACTGGGCCGCGATCCTCGATCACTGGGACGTGCAGATGGTGGTCGCATCGACCAGCGAGCAGGAGGCGCTCATCCCGCTCCTCCGAGTCTCGCAGGATTGGCATCTAGCGCGCGACGACCCGGACGGCGTTGTCTTCGTCCGGGTCCGGCCCTGACCGACGCGAGGCTTCGAGCTCCCGAGTCATTGCGCCTGCGGCCTCGGATCGGACCCAAACGACCGGGACGATCGCGGCCATCATCGCCAGCGCGTCGAGCCACAGCGTCGGCGACGCTACGACGATGGCCACGATCAGGAGCGGCTCGCCGATCCGCGGCGTCAGCCGGCCTGCGATGACCGTCAGCACGAGGCCCGCCACCGCGCGTACTAGGTAGGGGATCGGAACCAGACCCGAGACGTCGCCCGGGCCACGCCCACGCATGGCGTCCACGAAGGCGGCCCACGCGCCGGGGTCGACGATGCCGCTGAGCGCGACGATGGCCAGCCCCAGCGCCACCGCGATCATCGCGTCGCGCCACCTGCCTCGGACCAAGAGATACACGATCCCAAGGCCCGGTGCGAGCTTGACGATCGCACCGATCGCGAACATCCACGGCCAGCGCAGGATGGCCAGGGCGACGATCACGGCCAGGACCAAGTGGACGTTGCGAAACCAGAGCTCGACCGCCACGGGCACGAACGCGACCAGCGCCAGGGCGACGAGCGGACGACCGCGTCCGAGCCATAGCAGGCAGGCGAGGAGAAGGCCGGTCCACGCCCAGCTGAACTGCGTCGAGGACAGGAGGGCCGAGACTGGAGCCACGACCTGGGCGAGCGGCGGCGGATACCAGTAGGCGTACGGGGTCACGGCCGTGGCGGTCGGGTCGTAGAGCGGCGCACCGCCGAGCAGCCGCTGGCCGGCCAGCCAGTAGGCATGCTCGTCTTGTGGGCTGGCCCAGCGGTTCACTGCAACCACCAGGAGCAGGCATCCGCCGACAGCCGCGAGGACCAGGAGAGCGGGCGCAGGGAGGCGCAGCCCGCGGACCGCGATCGGCTTCGTGAGGGTGCTCCGGACGGCTTGCGCCGCCGTGCCCAACCTACAGCCTCGTCGAGGCCCAGTACCGCTCGGCGAAGCCGGGAACCCCGCCAAGGCTAGCCACCGATCGGCCGAACGAGCGGACGGTCTGGGCCATCGGCCCGACGCCGCCGAACAGGCGGTCGAGCTGGCTGGCATACAGACTGATCCCGGCGATCTTCCACTCGATCTGCTCGGTCACGTCGGCGAACTCGGGCACGATCGAGACATCGGGCGGGAGTGCGCCGAGTGCCCGGTCGCCAAGATCAGCCAGGCGGCGGAACGAGTTCCACCAGGCGTACGGGAAGTCCTCGTAGAACGTCACGACGCCCGCCCAGTCCGGGCCGGGCATGACCCAGGCCCGCTGCTCCCGAAGCAGCTCGAGCCCGACCTCCCGATCGAGTCGGTGGTCGACGTGACCACCGACGCCCAGCGGGAAGTAGACCTTCTGGGGCTCCAGCCGGAGGATCTCCTGCCGAAGCAGGTGGTAGGGCGGCTCGTCATCCTCGCGAGGCGAGCCGAGGAGCTCGTCGTCGCCCTCGTAGCCACGGTAGACCGCGTCGGGCAGGTCCAGAAAGATGACCGCCGTTTCGGCGAAGTATGCGTAGCGCTCGTCTTCGAGGCGCCGGGTGGCCATCGCGTCGTCCGCCGCCTCGGCCTCGGTCAGTTCGGTGGTCAGGACGGCGCCCTGGGTGGACGTGTCGTCGGCCAGCTCCTGGCCGGCCAGGGCTTCGTTGTGGATGGACGCCCGGCGGTACCAGCTCGAGCGCTGCCAGAAGCGCTTGGCCGCCGCGTCGGCGTCAGCCTGGGTTGCCTCCAGCCGATCCGAGGTCGCCGCCCACGGCGGTGCGGTCGCGCCGCTGTCGTCGATCGGATAGTCGGCGCGGAGGTTGGCCCGATTGAACGCCTCCGTGTCCGGCCACAATGCCTTCGACCCGAATCCAAGCGCCTCCCGCTGGTACGGCGTGAGGCCGTTCCGGCCGCCATCGCCCGAGTGGATGGTGACGATCGCGACCGTCTGACCCAGCTCTCGCAGGCTGCCGATGAGACCGCCGCAGGATAGTGCGACATCGTCCGGGTGGGGCGAGATGAACACGTGGGTCATGGCCGGCCGAGTATACCGGCCTACTCCGGCCAGCCGCCCGCTCCGATGAGCGGTACGAACACCACATCCCCGTCGGATCGCTGCTCCCACTCGTTCCCGTGGCGCGTCACCACCACGAGTCGCTGGCGGTCGCGAGGACCGACCGGAATGACCAGCCGGCCGCCATCCGCGAGCTGTGCCAGAAGCTTGTCGGGGATGCTCGGAGCGGCGGCGGTCACCACGATCCCATCGTAGGGACCGCCGGTCGGATCGCCGAGGCTGCCGTCCGCGACCCGAATCTCAATCGCGTCCGCGAGACCGAGCCGTGCCAGCCGACGGCGGGCCTCCTCGGCCAGCTCCGCGTGGCGCTCGAGTGACACGACCCGTGCCCCGAGGGTCGCCAGGATCGCCCCCTGGTACCCGCTGCCGGTGCCGATCTCGAGGATGCGATCGCCCGATCGAACCGCCAGCAGCTCGGTCATCCGCGCGACGATGTACGGCTGGCTGATCGACTGGCCGGCGTCGATCGGCAACGCAGCGTCGGCATAGGCGTGTGACCGATCGGCGGGCGAGATGAACAGCTCGCGGGGGATCGCGCCCATGGCTGCCAGGACGCGCTCGTCGCGGATGCCCCGCCGGCGGAGCTGGCTCTCGACCATTGCAGCGCGCTCACGGGCGGTCCGCTGATCCTCGGGATCGCGACCAGGCTGAGCGCCCATCGGCCGAGGATACTCGCCCCGACTCGATCAGCCTACGGGGACGGCGAGGGCCCGGCGGACGGCGGTTGCGACGGTCCGGCCGATGGCGCCGGGGACGAGCCGGACGCGGACGGCGCAGCGGACGCCGAGCTCGACGGTGCAAGGCCGCTGGCCGACGGCGCGACCGATGAGGACGGCTCCGCGGACTCGCTCGGCAGCGGGCTGGGTGACGGGAGCGGGGTCAGGATGCCGCCCTTACCCAGGAAGATGCCGTTGAGCAGGATCGCAGCGAACACGACGGCGACCACGATCACGAACATCTCCGAGGGACGATCCCTCAGCCTGACCGCAACCTCGGATGGGGTCGGCGCCGATTCGCTCTCGTAAGGGCCTCGCCGGGCGCGAACGGCCCCCGCGGCTGCCGTGCTGGCCGCGACCGGCAAGCCGGCGGCCGGTGGTGCGTCGTCGACCAGGTCGCCCTCGTCGTCGACCAGGTCGCCCTCGTCCAGTTCGGCGTCGGCGTTGGTGTCCACGGAGAGTTCGGCTTTGGGCTCGGCCGCTGGCTTGGCTTCGGGCTCGGCTGCTGGCTCGGCTTCGGGAGTCGCCGCCGCCTCAGGCCCT
>JBDTQW010000003.1:0-61271 GCA_039931975.1 Chloroflexota bacterium
TGTAGAGCGGAAGGGCGAACAGGAGCGTGGCCCACAGTCCGGCGCCGCCAGGCAGCCGCTCGTAGATCTGTGCCATCAACCAAGCGAGTGGCGCTAGCGCAAAGAGGTTTGCCCAGTATCCGCGTGCATCTCCGAGGAGGACGAGTCGGAAGTCCAACCCATGCAGGAGGCTTACGCTGGCCGCCGTGATGACCACATTGAGAAAAAAGCAGATACCGGCCATGACGATCGTCGCGGCGAAGCTAACCGCCGGTTCACTGGATACCCTGAGGATCGCCTCATAGGCGAAAGCACCGAGGATCGCCGGGAGGACGATGCCGGCGTGATTGAACAGGGAGCCATACCAAGGCACTCGTCCGCGAAGCTCGCGGACCTCAGTAGTCCCGAGCGCGGCCACCCACCCGGCCGCAGCCGGACCTCCCAGGATTGCCGCGGCAACAATCGGAGCCAGCGCGACGGATACAAGGGTCCCGCGCGGCATCCTAACCGGAAACGCCGACGCGAAGAGTGTGATCAGGACCCAAAATCCCACGCCCAAAAGTGCAAAGAGCGGGGTTGCTTGCTCGCTGACCGCGATCGACCGGCGCATCCCGAGGACGTAGTCCGGTGCCCCAACAAAGACAAGACTCGTGACAACGAGTGCGATTGCACTCGCTCCCACGAGCCCTGCAATGTAGAACCTAAGTGCCTTCGGCATTCCTCGTCCCTGAGATCCCGACCTCCCGGAACTCTAATCCCTCTGGTCAGGACTGGTTATGAGACTAAGGTCCTAAAAGCCCCTTAGTGACGCAGCGCCAGCAAGCGCGGCGGCGAGCACCGCGCCCAAGGCGACTACTGTTCGAAGGAAGCGGTCCTTCATGGTTCCACTGGCTCTGTTTCTGGTTACCAGGTCTTGGTAAACGTTTCGGTCGCCACGGTGTACCTCCTCGCGGCCCTCATGCCCTTAGAGACACGAAAACCGACCTGACTGGTAAGTCGGTCGGTTGCACTACTCGCTCCGCACCCACCCTAAGTGCCCATTTCAGGTGGGGCTTCCGCGCGTCCGAACATCTTGACATTGCTTCCCAGTACTTCCGTACTGAGTCGTGGCGGGACTATAGGTAGCCCGAACTTCGCCGGTCAATACGGCACCTTACCTATCGTCACAAGGCTCTCGAGTGACGGCGGCTCAATTCCTAGATCGTTTCGGAACGCGGCAGCGTAATGCCCGTAAAGCTCCGCGGCAGCCGATTGGGCGTCAGTTCGGACGTAGAGCCGAACGAGTGACAGCTGCATCTGCTCGGCCTTGGGGTCGGCCTCAAGGGCTCTCCTAGCCAGCCTGATCGCCCGATCGACTGCACCCGTGTTGGTATCAGCCGAAACAGCCCGTTCGATGATTTCCAAGTAGCTCGCGTGCATCGAGTCACGAAACTGCCCAGCCCAGTCCTCATATTCGAAGTCAAGGGCAAACCGACCCCGGTACGTCTCGCTCAGGCGTTCGACATTCTCGGGTGATGGATCTGCCTCGGCTTGGCGGATGGCCGCTCGCGACCGAGCAGATCGGCTGTCCACGAGCTCGGGATCCAGCCATAGCACATCAGAGTCATGGTGCAGGTAGTGAGGGGACGTATCGGCCGAGTAGGACGGCTCGAAGACACGGCGAAGGTGGTAGGCGGTTTGGTTCAGCGAGTTGACCGCGATCTTTGGAGCCTGCTCAGGCCACAAGGCATCGAGCACCTGGTCCCGTGTCGCCGACAGGTTCGGGCGTGACAGAAGGAAACAAAAGAGCGCCAGCGCCATTCGACGCACTCCCGTGCTACCCAAGATATCCCTATCCCCGACTTGAATGGCCACGCGGCCCTGGTCCTCGACGACGATACGAGCAGCGAGCCGCCGGGCCAGTCCGCGACCTAGGCCAGCAGCCCCGTGCGATCTCCGGTGTTCCTTTGCGATGAGACGCAATGGGAGGACATCCTGGTGTTCACCGACCCGATCGAGGATTACGGCCGCCTCGAGTCTCAAACGTCGATCATCCCGATGGATGGCTTGCCTCAGTCCCTCTCTCCAGCGGTCCGGCATCCGAGCAGCCTCAGACGCTACCGATGCGAGGACTGCTGGATCGAGGAGCGGGAGCCGGTCGGTAACCAGCTCAGCGATCAGCGACAGGCTGGCTGGCCTATCGGCGACGACATGGCGCACGGCCTCGTTGAAGGCCGGCTGGTCATGAGTCGCCGCCTGGAGCACTCGGGCGCTGCAGGCGTAGAGACGTGCGCCTTGTCGTACTGCCAGGTTTAGAGCGTCGGACACGTCCTTGTCGGCTCCAGCTGACTTCGCCGCGACGGCGAGCCAGGCCCTGGTCAAGAGAAAACGGCTCATGAATGCCGCGACGGCGTGCGGACGATCGGTGGCGATGGCGTCGAGGCTCATCCGGGCCCCGTCGAGGTCGCCCCGACGCAACGCGAACATGGCAGACACCAGGTGCTGAAGATCGACGGTGGAGTCTGAGTTAAAGGGAGCTTCAGACGCCCGTAGCAGCGATCCTTCGCCCAGGAAGCGGTCGCCGAAGGCAGCATAGGCCTCCGCGATGAATGCCAGGGTCTCGCCCCTGACTGCGTCAAAGTCCTTCGATTCCGCTCGCTGAAACTCCTCGCGCGCCTCTTGCCATTCGCCTTGCTGCGCGAGGGCCCAACCCCGAAGAGCCATGGCAGCCTCAACCTCGATCCCGGAAGATGTGGCCGATAGCTCTTGGATTGCTCTGGTCGATGCGGACAGTGCGCTCGCCGTATCGCCTCGGGCGCAGTCGATATCCGCGACATTGAGCCACGTGATTCCAACGTAGTGTCGGAGGCCGCTCGCCTCCTGTTCAGCCGCCATCTCTAGGAGCATGGTCCGTACTTCATCGAGGTTCGCAGTCGTCGAGCCGTCGAGGATTGCCACCACGGCTCTCGCGATTGCACGGACGATGCTCGAGGTCGTGCGAGTGGCCAACAGTTCTGCCACCTCGTGCTCAGTCTCCAGATCACCACCGACATGCAGGACCGTGATCAGGTTGAGTAAAGCGTGGTCGGCGATGGTCGCCTGGTTCCAACTCATCGCTTTCTCGACAGCGAGCTCAGCGTGCTTGCGAGCGCTATCAGTGCGGCCACGGTAGAGGTCCATTCGCGAAACGAAGAGCTCGAAGGCTGCGTTGTTCTGGGCGCCGACCCGCAGAACGTAGGACTCGGCCAGGGCGAATTCGCCGGTACCCATGATGGTCGGTACTGCAGCCTGAACCACAGTGGCGAGATCAGCCATGTCGTCTGCGGCCGCGAAGTGGTAGGCCGCCAGGCGCCAGTCCGATGCGCCAGCGTGGCGAGCCACGGCTCGATGGAGATCTCTGGCAACGGCATCCCCGAGTGTGCGTCGCAGCCGCGATTCCAGGAACTCGCGCACGAGCGGGTGATACCGCCGGACCCCTCGGCGACTGGTTCCCCGCGTCGACAGGAGGCCGTATCGCTCCGTGGCAGCGATCAACTCTCTCGCACGAGTGGCCGGGAATCCACCGACGACCTCGGCCAGGGCCGGATCGACGGTCTGTAGCAGCGATGTAGTCATGAGGAAGCGTTGGGTCTCGTCGTCGAGATCGCCGACCACCTCCTCGGCGAGGTAGTCGTACAACTCGCCTTGCGCCCCGCTCAAGCCCCGGACGAAGGTCCGGATCTCGCCGGGCGATCGGTCTCGCAGCGCTGCGTTGACCATCTCCAGGGAGGCTGCCCAGCCTTCCGTCCGATCGGCCAGGTCCGACAGCACATCCGGTTCCAGAGTCCGCTTATACGTCTCTCGGAATAGCCGCTCGGTCTCATCGAGGTCGAAACGGAGATCCGCGGCGTCGAGTTCCGCAACCTCACCGAGGGTCCGCAAGCGAGCCAATGGGACCGTGGGTGAAAGGCGAGACACGAACACGAGGGTGAGGCGCTCAGGAGCGCGGCTGATCAGCTGTTTGATCAGGACCCTGATATCGGGGACGTCGTCGACGAGGTGGTAGTCGTCGATAATCAGCGTGGCTCCCTTCGGGCCGAGGCTCTGGAGCTCCCTCATGAAGGTGGCGATGACCGTGTCGCGCGACGGGCCTGTCCCGACCCCGAGCTCGGTCAGCAGGCCCTTCGTCGCGGGCGCGAAGTCCGGCTTGATCTCCCGTCCGGCGGCAACCAGGTAGTGAAGAAAGCTCACCCAGTTGCGGTCGTCCTCGTCGAGCCGGTACCACATCGTCGGCCGTCGGTGATGGCGCGCGAAGTCGGCCAGCAGCGTCGTCTTGCCGTATCCAGCCTCGGCGGTGACGAGCACGATCCGATGGTGGATCTTGACCTTCAGCCACGCGATCAGGCGTTCGCGACGCAGCGTTTCGCGCCGCAACGGCGGTCGCTGGACCTTCGCCGGTTGGAGCGGGAACTCGTGCAAGACGTCGCCGCCGATCGGGAGCGCAAGGCTGGGGCTGGATGCCGGTCGTCCCGGTCCGACAGGAACCGGTTCCCGCGCTCCCAGCTCGATGCGGGTCCCCGTGGACGGCCCCAACGATAAGGACCGGTTCTCCCTGGTGTCAACGCCGCGGTCGGCCAGGGGCGTTCTGTTGGGTTGGGCCATGTCGCCATAGTGGCGAGCGACGCTCATCTGGCGCTTAGCTGACCCTATCGGCCCGAAGATCGGAGCCTCTCAGCCCTCGTATTCGAAGCCGATCTTGAGCTCGACCCGATACTCGACGATCTCATTGTCGTCGACGATGGCGCTCGACTTCACGACCTCGACGGTCCTGATATTGCGGACGGTCTTCGACGCCATGGCGACGGCCACTCGTGCCGCGTCGGACCACGAGTTCGGGCTGGTCCCGACCATCTCCCGGATGATGATGACGCCCATGTGTGCCTCGCTCGTGCGCCGCGGACCGGCCCGAGCCAGTCCAGAACGGTCTGCTCAGTCTAGCCCGCAGGAATCGAGAAGCCGACCTCGTCCAGGCCGGCTTCTCGGGTGACCTCGCGGCACGCCGGATCAGGCGGAGACGGCTCCTGCGGCAGCCGCGCGGACTTTGTCGAAGCAGGAGCTGCAATAGACCGGACGATCGTTGCGGGGGGCGAACGGGACGATCGCCTGGCCTCCGCATTCCCCACAGATCGCGGCGTGGAACTCGCGCGGGCTATCGCTCGAGCGAGCCCTCTTGGCGGCCGCCCGGCAGGACGGGCAGCGTTGCGGGTCGTTCTGAAGACCCTTGCTGGCAAAGAAGGTCTGCTCGCCGGAGGAGAACAGGAACTCGTCGGAGCAGTTGCGGCAGGTCAGTGTTCGATCTTGGTACACCCTGGTCCCTCGTCCGCATCAGGGATGACGGTGTCGATCGAACGGACTGGCTGGATTCGGGCGCGGCCGCTGGGGACGGTGACGCGGGCTCGACTCCGACCGTAGTGCCCGGACGGTCGCAATTCTGTCCGGCAGGATACGCGCCGAGTCAAGGGCTGGGGAATACAGCCATGTCCTGATTAGACCGGCTCCGTTGCGCATTGGCACCACGAGCGACCGTTGGGAACCCGATGGCCTGCGCTATCGTCCGGGCGACATGCCGAACGCCCGCCCTGCCACTTTTGCCTTGTCCACAGTCGTCCTGGCCGCGGCATGTGCGACCGGTGCGGCCTCACCGTCACCCATCCCGCCCACCCCGGCCCCGACCCTGGCGATCGAGCACGCCAAGGGCGCGACCGACGTCGTCCTGCGCATGTCGACCGGGGGCGGCTTCGTCCCTGCTGGGTTTCTCCTGACCGAGGCACCCGAGTTCACCCTGTACGGCGACGGGACCGTCGTCTTCCGGAACCCGGCCAACGGTCCGGCGGCTCCTGTCCCCGACGATGGCGTGATCCGCAACGCGCCGTTCAGGACGGCGCGTCTGACCGAGGCCCAGGTCCAGGAGCTCCTCGAGTTCGCGATCGGCCCGAGCGGCCTGGGGATCGCCCGCGCCCAATACGACCCGTGCTGCGTCGCCGATGCGCCATCGACCACCTTCAACTTTCGGGCGGGCGGTCCGAACAAGGAGGTCACCGTCGGGGCCCTCGACTTCGACGATCCGCAACCGGGGCCGGACTCACTCGTGCGCAAGGCCTTCAAGGGACTCGCGGAGCGACTGCGCAACCTCGATCGGACTGGCGTCTCGTCGCCGGTCTTTGTGCCCGCGGCCTATCGGGGCGTCCTGTTCGAGGGCGGCGGTGGCCTCGCGGTACCGATCCGCGACTGGCCGTGGACGACCTTCGGTCCCGATGGATTCACTGCACCGGCCGACCCAAATGGCAATCAGACCCCGACCCGGACCTTGACCGCCGACGAGGTGGCTGCGTTGAAGATCAGCGGCCTCGAGGGCGGGGCTCAATCCATCGCGCTGCGGACCTCGAACGGAAAGATCCTCCTGCTCGGGCTCCGTCCGCTGCTGCCCGGCGAGAAGAGTTAGCCGGGCACGTCCGCGTAGCGCTCGCCGGCATAGGACACGAACCGGGTCTGGCGCTTCTTGAACCAGAGCTGGACCTCACCGGTCGGCCCGTTGCGGTGCTTGGCGAGCTTGAGATTGATGACCTCGCCCTCCTGCTCTTGATCGTCCGTTCCGCGCTCCTTATCCCGCCACAGGAACATCACCAGGTCGGCGTCCTGCTCGATCGCGCCCGACTCGCGGAGGTCCGAGAGTCGTGGCTCCTTGCTCTCGCGCATCTCCGGTTGGCGTGACAGCTGGGAGAGCGCGATGACCGGCACGGAGAGCTCGCGGGCGAGCGCCTTGAGCCCACGCGAGATCTCCGACACCTCCTGGACCCGGTTTGCGTCGCGGTTGGTCGTCGTCGCCTGCATCAGCTGGAGGTAATCGACGACGATGAGATCGAGTCCGGCCTCGGCCTGGAGCCGGCGAGCCTTGGTCCGAAGCTCCATCGCGGTGATGTTCGGTGTGTCGTCGATATAGACCGGTGCCTCCGAGAGCGCGTTCATCGCCGGGGCGAGCCGGGCGAAGTCCATCTCCTCGAGAAAGCCCGTGCGCAGCCGCTGCGAGTCGATGTTGGCGACGCTCGAAAGAAGACGCAGGACGAGCTGCTCCTTGCTCATCTCGAGGCTGAACACACCGACGCTCTTGCCCTCGGTCACCGCGGCGTATTCGGCGATATTGAGCGCGAAGCTCGTCTTGCCCACGCTTGGGCGGGCGGCCAGGACCACGAG
The DNA here is from genome assembly GCA_039931975.1 of Chloroflexota bacterium. Taxonomy (GTDB): domain Bacteria; phylum Chloroflexota; class Limnocylindria; order Limnocylindrales; family CSP1-4; genus Chersky-267. Next base: position 7,189 of record JBDTQW010000003.1, read on the forward strand.
GTCGCTCTTCTGGAGGCCGGTCGTCAGAGCGTCGAGATCGGCGAACCCGGTCCGGACTCCGCTGATCTCCCCTCGGTGAGCGTGGAGATAGTCGAGCCGGTCGTAGGCGTCGTGGAGAAGGGTCTTGAGCGGGCTGAAGCCGGTCGAGATTCGCCGCTGACTGACGTTGAAGAGCTCGCTCTCGGCGCGGTCGATCGCCTCCTGGATCTCTGCCGGATCCTCGTACCCGATGCCGGCGATCTTGCCCGCTGCGGAGATCAGGTTCCTGAGCACCGCCTTGCGCTCGACGATCCGGGCGTACTGAACGGCGTGAACCGCGGTCGGGGTCTGGTTGGACAGGCTCGAAAGGTATGACCGCCCACCGACCGTCTCGAGCTGGTCGCCCCGCTCGAGCGCCTCGGCCACGGTCACGATGTCGACCGGCTCGCGCTTGTCGAACAGCTCGAGCATCGCGGCGTAGATCGAGCCGTTGGCTGGGCGGTAGAAGTCCTCCGGCCGCAGAAACTCCGCGATCTCGACGACGGCGTCGCGGTCGATCAGGATCGAGCCGAGGACCGATTGCTCGGCCTCGGTGCTCTGGGGTGGCAGACGATCGATCAAGGCACACCGAATCTGGCGGAGGGGAGTGACAGGTCGAGTGTCATCGACGGGATGGGTGGGCCGGTCAACCAAGCGGTCCGCCCAGGGACCGCTGCGTCCACCAAAGTGCCGGTCGTGTTGGCCGATTGTGGACGGGCCTGTGGACAGGCCTAGTCGAGGCGGCGGATGACTCCGATGAGCTTGCCCTGGATGCGCACGTCGTCGTAGTACATCGGCTCGTACTCGGCGTTGGCCGGCTGGAGGCGGATGCGGCCCTGTTCCTTGAAGAAGCGCTTGAGGGTGACTGCGTTCTCCTCGACCTGGGCCACGATGATGTCGCCGTTACGAGCGGTGGTCTGCGGTCGGATGACGACGAAGTCCCCATCGGCGATATGGGCCTCGATCATCGAATCCCCGCGGACCCGCAGCACATAGGCATCTCCGCTGGGTGCGAAGACATCGGGCACGGCCAAGGTCTCGTCCGCTCGCTGGTAGGCCTCGATCGGGCCACCTGCAGCGATCTCACCGATGATCGGCAGAAGATGCGCCTCGGTTGCGGCGGACTGCGGGGTGAGCTCGCTCGACAACCCCAGCTCGATCGCAGCCATGGGGGTGAGCCGGATCGCTCGAGCCTGGGCAGCGCCTCGCTCGAGGAAGCCCTCGCGCTCGAGGATCTGGAGATGATGGTGGACCGCCGAGGTCGACGCGAGACCGACCGCGCGAGCGATCTCCCGGACCGACGGTGGGACGCCGCTGGTGCGCAGGGTCGCGGCGATGTAATCGAGGATCCTGACCTTGCGGTCCGCATCGTGCTTGGTCATCGGGCCTCCATGTGGCCTCACCGTACCGAACGGACGTTCGATTGTCAAGCGACGGGGAACGGGATTCCGGCGGCGACACGCACGACTGCTAGACTGCGCAGTCCCGACGCGTGACCTCGGATCGGTCGCGTCGGGGCGACCGTGCGAAGGAGGATCGCGAGCCACATGGCGCGACGGAAACGGCGGATGCCGGGCGCGAGTCTGAACCGGATGCTGGCGATGGCCGCCCTGTTGCCGACGGCCAGTCGCTCGGCGGTCTACGCCCGGCTGGTTTGGGCGCTGATCAACGACGATCGTGTCCCGGCCTCGCGCAAGGCGCTCCTCGGTGGGGCGCTGGTCTACTTCGCCCTGCCGTTCGATATCGTCCCCGATGGGGTCCCCGTGCTCGGGGTTCTCGACGACCTGGTCGTGGTGGTCCTGGGGGTGGACCTGTTCTTCGATGGTATCCCCGCCGAGATCCTCGACGAGAAGCTGGCCGACCTCGGGATCGATCGGGCTGCCTTCGAGCACGACCTGGGTCAGATCCGGCGGCTCACTCCTCACCCCGTTCGCCGGCTCGCCCGGCGGATCCCCCCGGCGATCGGGGTCGTCGTCCAGGCGGCCCGCGCTTCAGGCCTCGGGCCGCGGGTCCGCGGCTGGATCGACAAGGAGGGTTCGTTCGCGTGAAGGTCATCCTGACCGGCGATGTCGACAAGCTGGGGAAGAGCGGCGAGATGAAGGTCGTGGCGGACGGCTACGCCCGCAACTTCCTCATCCCAAAGCGGCTGGCCGTACCCGCCGAGGGCGGTGCCTACCGTGCCTGGCAGCACGACATCGCAAGCCGCGAGGACAAGCGGCGGCGTGAGCGCGAAGAGGCCGAGATCTACGCCACCCGGATCGCCTCGACCACCCTGACGATGGGGGTCAAGGTCGGCGACGGCGGCAAGCTCTATGGCTCGATCACGTCCAAGGACATCGCCGATGCCCTGGGCCGGCGCGGGATCGTCATCGACCGCCACAAGGTCGATCTCGAGGAACCGCTGAAGAGCCTCGGCACCTACAAGGTCGCAGTCAAGGTCTTCAGCGGGATGGCCCCGGAGGTCACGATCATCGTCGAGCCGAAGGGCTAGAAGTCGACGAAGCTGATGGAGATCGCCCAGAGGGCGTAGGCGCAGATCGCCACCGACGCGACGGCCGCCGCCCACGCCCAGCGTGACATTCCGCGCTCGAACACGGTCGCCAGGATGACGAACAGTAGCGGTTGGACGTCGAGACTGAAGCGATAGCCGAACTGGGTGAGCCCCACGTTGCCGTGGGTGACGATCGGGATGAGCGCGAGCGTAATGCCGATGGCGGCCCAGGCCACCCGCGGATCGCGCAATCGGGCCTTGCCGAGCCACAGGAGCAGCGGTGTCGTCAGGAACGGCGACAGGCCCCACCAGGATGGCTGGAAGAACGGCGCGTCGTCGACGTAGTTCCAGCTCCGCAGGAAGATCGCATGGAGATGGCGGGGGATGTACTCGAAGGCGAGGATCCCATGCTTGGCATAGATCGGGTCCTGGAGCACGCCGGGGATGAGAACGTAGCTCTGGTCGACGACCGTGCCCCAACGGGCGATGTTGTAGAGCAGGTAGACGGCGGTCGGGATCGCGATGCCGATGAGGAAGGCCAGGCCGGCCCGAATCGCGGCCTCGCGCTCCCCCCGGGCCGGTAATCGGGGTGGCCGCCCCAGCCCGATGACGAACGCGAAGAAGAACGGAGCGGTGAGGCCGACCGGCAGGCGCGAGATCGCGGCGCAGCCGAGGAGCAGGCCGACCAGCAACGGCCAGCGCTTCTCGAACAGGAGCAGGAGCGCGGCCATGCTGAACATGACCGCCACGACGTGGCTTATGTACCAGACCGAGCCGACCTCGGCTACGTACCACAGGACCGTCCCGAAGCCGAACACGACGGTCAGCGCCAGCCGGACCCGACCTGACAGTGCGAAGCGCCCGAAGACCAGCCAGGCCAGCCCGACGGCGATCCCGCCGAACAGGCAGCTGGCGACCTGTTGATGGAACCCGGGACCGAAGATGGCTACGAACGGGACGAGCAGGAAGGCCGGCATCGGCGGGTAAGCGACGTACCAGCCGCCATCTTTAGGGATGAGCTCGTTGAGCCACGATGGCGCCTCGGTCAGATAGATGCGGCCGTGAAGGAAGGCGTCGGCCAGGCGCACGAAGTAATCGAGCTCCTGGCGACCGCCCGAGGAGCTCAGCAGGTACAGGGCGAACGTGGCCGCGACGATGACCAGGGTGCCAAGGGTGTCCGGCCGCCGGCGGACCGGGTCGAAGATCTGAGCCAGGCGCGTGTCACCGAACCAGCCGACGAGCCGGGCGTACCCGGCGGCACGCTGGTCGGCTCGCCGCTCCTCGAGGTGGGCCATCGGGCCGAAGATACACTCTCGGACCATGAGCGCGGACGCCAACCCCGGCCACGGAACCGTCGGCGGCGCATGGGCCGGGCTGGGTGCCGGGCTCGGGCCGGCGTTGCGCGACGCGATCGGGTTGTTCCTGTCCCTCCGCGTCGTTTTCGGTCTCTTCGCGATCTACCTGTGGTGGCAGGGGGGACTGGCCGGCCCGTGCCACTTCGAGCTTGCCCGCAACGGCTGGGAAACGATCCCGCCGTTGGCCGATCAGGGCGCGGCGTTCCCGCTGGTCGGTGTCTGGCAACGCTGGGACGCCTGCTGGTACACCAAGATCGCAACCTACGGCTACGAGGCCCCGAACAGCGTCAGCTTCTTCCCGCTGTTCCCGCTCCTGACTGGGCTGGCCGGCCGGATCCTGCTCGGCGCGATGGCCCTTGGTGGGCTGGCCGTCGCCGGCGCGGCCTACGTCGCAGCGATGACCGGGCTGCGACGCCTGGTCGCGGACGACTTCGACGACGACGTGGCACAGACGACGGTCGTGGCCATCTCGATCTTCCCGACCGCTTTCTTCTTCTTCGCCCCCTTCACGGAGTCGCTCTTCCTGGCCAGTGCGGTCTGGGCCATCCTCGCCGCCCGTCAACGTTCGTGGTCGATCGCCGCGATCGCCGGCCTCCTCGCCGCGCTGACCCGGACCCAGGGCCTGTTCCTGGTGCTGCCGCTTGGCTGGGAGGTGGCCATGGCCTGGCGCGAGGCGGGCTGGGGGATTGGGGGTCGCTGGCGTCCGCCGCCAGGTACGTTCCCGCTTCCGGTCCTCGCTGCCTTGGCCCCCGTGGTCGGCTTCGCGGCGTTCCTCGCCTTCTCGGCCGCGGTCGTGGGTGAGATCCCGATCGACACCGCGGCGGCGTGGGGTGGCACGAACTTCCATCCGCCCTGGGAGGTGATCGACGCGTCGTGGCGTTGGGCGATCGAGCACCGTGATCCGCTCCAGGCATTCAACCTGGCCATGCTGATCCTGTTCGCCCTGGTCACACTCGTCGGTTTGCGCCAGGTCCCGCTCGCCTATTCCCTGTTCGCCATCCCCCAGATCGCGCTGATCGGGACACGGATCCAGCCGATCCCGTTGACCTCGACGGGGCGCTACCTCCTGGTCGTCTTTCCGGTCTTCGTGATCCTGGCGCTTGTCCCTGGACGCTGGCTGCGGTTCGGTTGGGCGGTCGCCTCGACGATGTTCCTGGCCCTGCTGCTCGCCGACTACCTCCAGGGCACCTTCGTGGCATGAGGACGATCCTCCACGTCGACCTCGACGCGTTCTTCGCCGCCGTCGAGCAGCGTGACCGTCCGGAGCTAAGCGGCAAGCCCGTCATCGTCGGCGGCGGCGACCCCACCGCGCGCGGTGTGGTCAGCGCGGCGTCCTACGAGGCTCGGCAGTTCGGGGTCCACTCGGCGATGCCCCTGCGCACGGCCTACGCCCTCTGCCCGAGGGGCGTGTTCCTGCCGGTCGACGGACGCAAGTACCAGTCGGTCAGTCGCGAAGTCATGACCATCCTGCGGACATTCACACCGCTGGTCGAGCCGATCTCGATCGACGAGGCGTTCCTGGACGTGACCGCATCGCGGGCATTGTTCGGCGACGGGCCGACGATCGGGGCCGCGATCAGGGCGAAGGTCGACCAGGACGTGGGCCTCACCGTCTCGGTCGGGGTCGCCACGACCAAGCTCGTGGCCAAGATCGCGTCCGACCTGCGCAAGCCCGACGCCCTGGTCGTCGTGCCGCCAGGCGAGGAGGCGGCATTCCTGGCGCCCCTCGCGATCTCCCGGCTCTGGGGCGTCGGTGAGAAGACCGCTGCGGCGCTCGCCGAGTACGGCGTGACGACGATCGGCGACCTGGCTGCTCTCTCCGATGAGCTCCTGGTTCGCCGGTTCGGCAAGCACGGGGCTTCGCTCGGGACCCGGGCTCGCGGGCTCGATCCGGATCCGGTCGGCGGCGGCGATCCGGCCAAGTCGATCGGGCACGAGCACACCTTTGATGTCGATACCTCCGACAGCGACACCATCGAGCGAACCCTCCTGGCGATGGCCGACGGCGTGGCGGCGCGACTTCGGTCAGCGGGGCTCAAGGCCGGCACGGTCCAGGTCAAGATCCGCGACTCTAGCTTCCGTACGATCACCCGCCAGCGGACTCTGCCCGACCCGACCGACCAGACCGAGTCGATCTGGAAGGTCGCCCTCGAGCTCGCGCGTCCGGAGATGCGCGGCCTGCGGATCCGGCTCCTGGGGGTCACCGCCAGCCACCTCGGCGAGCGTCAGCAGATGGGCATGTTCGACGAAGGCCCCGGGGCGGCCGGGGGCGATCGCCGGCGCCGGGCGACCCAGGCCGCAGACGCCGTCCGCCGGCGGTTCGGAGACGGGGCCATGACCCGGGCCCGCTTGCTGGGCGCCGGCCTGCCCGCGCCTTTCGAGCGCGATCCGATGAAAGCCGTCGAGCGACGAACCGGGATGCGCGATCCGGACGCTCCGCCCGAGGGCGAACACGACTGAGCCCTGGTGACAGGCAACCTGTCACGAAGCCGCGCCAATCTGTGCGCAGAAGGGCTTGACATCGAACAGGTGTTCGGTCTAGTGTCAGGTCGAAGAGAACAGACGTTCTGTCGCCGACGTGCCCGGGGCGACGACCAGGTCGCTGCCGAGCGAAGGAGTCGAAGACATGGCGATGATCCGAATGGAACCCACCCTGGTCCGGGTCCGGACCGACTGGTTCGATGGGCGTCCGCGCGAAGTGACGTGGGGCAATGAGCGCCTTCCGGTCACCGCCCTCGCCGCCGTGCGTCACGAGGACTCGGCCTACCCGATCGAAGTCGGCCCGCGGACGGTGTTCGAGGTCGTGACCCCCAAGGCTCGGCTGGCGCTGAGCTTCCAGCATCGCTCGCGACGCTGGACCATCGAGGGCCTCGACGAGGATCGCCCCGCCGCCTGACAGACCAGCTGGCGCCCGGGTCGTCGATCCTCCCAACGTCGGCCCGAACGGGACCCTCGCCGGGCGAGTGCGCCGGTACCGCGCTCGTCCGGCGGGTGCGTCCGTCCTGGCGGCGCCCCGGAATGAGCCTGAGCAACGGAGCGCATCGTTGGGGCGCGGCCCTCGCGCCGTGGGACGCGAGAGGCCGCTGGGCGCGCCTACAATCGGCTCGTGGAGACGAGATCGCAGGGCTTCCGGGACCGGACGCTCGCCCAGTTCGTCGACGATCTCGCGTCGGATGCGCCGGTGCCGGGGGGTGGGAGCGCGTCCGCGGTGGCGGCGTCGCTCGGCGCGGCCCTCGTGGCCATGGTCGCGGCACTGTCGGCCGGGCGGCCGCGATACGCCGAGCACGCAGCGGTCCACGAGGCCGCAGGCGCCCGCGGGCGCGAACTGGCTGACCGATTCCTCACCCTGGCCGACCGCGACGCCGACGCGTACGCCGATTTCGCCGCGGTCCTCAAGATGCCCAAGGAGACAGAGGCCGAGAAGCTCGCACGGACGACGGCACTTCGGGCGGCTGCCCGGATCGCTGCCGAGGTCCCGCTCGCCTGTGTCGAGGCGTGCCGCGAGCTGGTGGTCGCGGCGGAGATGCTCGCCGGACGGAGCAACGCCAATGCGGCCAGCGACCTGTCGGTCGCGAGCCTGCTTACCGAGGCCGCCGCCAAGGGTGCCGCGGCGAACGTCCTTGTCAACCTGCCCTCCGTCGGCGACGACGCCTACGCGAGCGAGATGACCACCCGGGTCGAGAGCCTGCTCGCCGACGTCGTGTCGATCACCTCCTCCATCCGCGCGGTCGTCGCATCCGGTGTGGCGCGCAGTGCGCTCCCGATGGACGCCTGATCGCGGTGGCGGACGGAGAGGCTCGCCTCCTTCTCGGCGCCCCGATCGCCGCTGAGATCCGGGCATCGGTCCGAGACGACATCACCCGCTTCGTGGAGCGCCAGGGCTACGCGCCCACCCTCGCGATCGTGCTGGTCGGTCGAGACGCTCCCTCCGCGGTCTACCTGCGCCAGATCCTGCGGGCCTGCGAGGCTGCCGGGATCGGCGGTCGGCTCGTCGAGATCGAGAACACGGCCGCGGACCGCACAGCCCTCGAGGAGCGGGTCACCACGGCGATCCGCGCCCTCAACGACGACCCGCTGGTCGCCGGGATCATCGTCCAGATGCCCCTGCCTCCGGAGGTCCGCCTCCGGGCCGTGATCGACACGATCGACCCCGCCAAGGACATCGACGGGATCCACCCGCTCAATGCCGGCCTGCTCCGCCTCGGCTTCGAAGGCTTCCTTCCGGCGACGGCCCACGCCGCGATCGAGATCCTGCATCGCTATGACATCCCGATCGAGGGCCGCGAGGCCGTCGTGGTCGGGCGATCCAACGTTGTGGGGATGCCGGTCGCGTTCATGCTCGTGCGCGAGCACGCGACGGTCACCGTCTGCCATTCGGGGACCCGCGACCTCGCCGCCGAGGTAGCGCGGGCCGAGATCCTGGTCGTGGCGGCTGGACGGCCTGGCTTGATCCACGGCTCGATGCTTCGGCGCGGTGTCGTGATCGTCGACGTGGGGATCAACGTCGTCGGCGACGCGATCGTGGGCGACGTCGACATGGCCAGCGCCCGTGCCGTGGCCAGCGCGATCACACCGGTTCCCGGAGGCGTGGGCCCAGTGACCAATGCCCTCCTGCTCACCCACCTCGTCCGCGCCGCCGTCAGCCAGGCCGGGGCCGGGCAAGCCCAGGAGTCAGCCGTATGAGCTTCCCGTCCGACCTTGAGATCGCCCGCTCCGTCACGCCCCGCCGGATCGTCGATGTGGCAGCCGACCTGGGCCTGACCGAAGACGAGATCGAGCTGTACGGGCCGCTTAAGGCGAAGGTCAAGCTCTCGGCGATCGAGCGGGTCGAGGCGGCCAATCCGCGCGGCAAGTACATCCTGGTCAGCGCGATCACCCCGACGCCGCTCGGCGAGGGCAAGACGACCACGACAGTGGGTCTGGCCCAGGGTCTGAACCGGATCGGCAAACGTGCGGCGGTGGCGATCCGCCAACCCTCGCTCGGGCCGGTTTTCGGGATCAAGGGTGGAGCTGCCGGCGGAGGCTACAGCCAGGTCATCCCGATGGAAGACTTCAACCTCCATCTGACCGGTGACGTTCATGCCATCGGCGCCGCGCACAACCTGGCCGCCGCATTCATCGACAACAGCCTTCACCACAAGAACCCGCTCGGGATCGACCCATTCTCCATCGCCTGGCCACGGGTCATCGACATCAGCGATCGGGCCGTCCGGAGGATGGTCATCGGGCTCGGCGGGCGGGAGAACGGAGTGCCGCGGGAGACCGAGACAGTGATCACCGTGGCCAGCGAGGTGATGGCCATCCTGGCCCTGGCCCGCGACCTGAAGGACCTGCGGCTCAGGCTCGGACGGGTCGTGATGGGCCAGACGACCGACGGCAAGCCGATCACCACTGAGGATCTCAAGGTCGCCGGGGCGATGACCGCCCTGCTGGTCGACGCGATCAAGCCGAACCTCCTCCAGACGCTCGAGGGCGGCCCGGCGCTTGTCCACTGCGGACCGTTCGCCAACATCGCCCACGGCAACAACTCGATCCTGGCCGACCGGCTCGCCCTCGCAACAAACGACGCGGTGTGCACCGAGGCCGGCTTCGGTGCCGACATGGGCGCGGAGAAGTTCTTTGACATCAAGTGTCGGGCGTCCGGGCTGCGCCCCGACGCGGCGGTGGTGGTGGCCACGATCCGGGCCCTCAAGATGCACGGCGGTGTCGGTAAGATCGTCGCCGGCAAGCCGCTGGACAAGGCGCTCCTCGAGGAGAACGTCGACGCCGTTCGTCGAGGCGCCCAGAACCTGGCCAAGCAGATCGAGAACATCCGCGCCTTCAACGTACCAGTCGTCGTGGCGATCAACGCGTTCCCGACCGACACCCCGGCCGAGGTCGCGGCCATCCAGCAGGTAGCGATCCCGGCCGGCGCGCTGGCGGCAGTCGTGACCACCCATTTCGTCGATGGCGGACGCGGAGCCGAGGCCCTCGCCCATGCCGTCTGGGCCGCTGCCGAGGCGGGCGCCCCGGACTTCGGATTCCTCTACCCGGACGACGCTCCGCTGCGCGACAAGATCGAGACGATCGCGACCCGGATCTACGGAGCCGCGGGCGTCGAATACCAGCCAGCGGCGACGAAGGCGCTCAAGGTCTACGAAGAGCTCGGGTTCGGGAAGCTGCCGGTGTGCATGGCCAAGACCCAGTACTCGCTCAGCCACGACGCGGCGCTCAAGAACCGGCCCTCGGGCTTCATCCTGCCGGTCCGCGAATGCCGTCTGTCGGCTGGGGCCGGGTTCATCACCGCCCTGTGTGGGGAGATGCGCACGATGCCGGGTCTGCCGTCGAGGCCGGGCGGCGAGAACATCGACATCGACGCCGCGGGCAACATCGTTGGCCTGTTCTAGAGGCGCTCAGCGGACGGTGGCGACCAGGTTGGCCAGGATGAATGCCCACGCGACCGCGAAGCCGAGCGCCACCCCGAGGAGGCCGGCTCCCCAGGCGGCCCAGTCGACCGGCCCGAGCGCGGCATCCTCATGACCGTGGTCGTCGTGACCGTGGGTCGAGCCGTGGTCCCCGAGTCCGTGCGGCTCCCCGGCCATCGGCGGATCGCTCGCGTGCGGCTGGCTCATCTTGGGCTGCCTCACCTCCGAACGCATTCTGGCAGATAGACTCCGACGGATGCTGACCCTCGTCCTGACCCGCCACGGATTGACCACGCGGTCCCACCCGGAACAGCACCTCGGACAACGAATCGACGTCGGCCTGTCCGAGGCAGGCCGTGCCCAGGCCGAGGCGCTCGGGCGGCGACTGTCCGGCGTCGCCCTGGAGCGGATCGTGGCCAGCCCGCTCGTCCGCGCCCGGGAGACGGCCGACATCGTCCGGACCGGGGTGCCGAACCATCCGGAGATCACGGTCGATTCTCGTGTCGTCGAGATGGACTACGGCGAATGGGAAGGTCTGACCTACGAGCAGATCGAGGAGCGCGACAGCGCTCGCCGCCAACGCTGGGAGGACGACCCGGAGTCGTACGCCTGTCCCGGCGGTGAATCCGGCGACGATGTCGCCGATCGGGCGAGGGGCTTCTTGATCGATCTCATCGACTGGCATGACGCGTCGCATGGAACGCCCCACGAACGACCGGTCCTGGCGGTGGCGCACAGCACGTTCAACCGGGTCCTCGTCTGCGTCGCGACGGGGATCCGCGTGCGCGAGTACCGCCGCCGCTTCAGCCAGGACCAGGCCAACCTGACCGTGCTCCGCTTCGAGCACGGCGCCGGCCCGGCCGACGCCCGCATCCTGCTGCTCAACGACACGGCCCACATCCGGGCGCCAGGGACCGTGCCCTGGGGATGACCGCCCCGGAGTCCGGTCTCGTCGCCAGCTTGCGTGGGCTCGACCGGGACGGGCGACTCCTGTTCACGACCCGCATCCTGCGGATGTTCGGATACGGGTTCCTGGCCGTCGTGCTCGTCCTCTACCTCGACGCGATCGGCCTCGACGCGATCACGATCGGTGTCGTCCTGACCCTGACCCTGATCGGTGACACGCTGATCTCCCTGTGGCTGACCACCAACGCCGACCGGCTCGGCCGCCGACGCGTGCTTGTGGCCGGCTCCGTCCTGGTGGTGGCCGCCGGGCTGGTCTTCGCCCTGACCGACTGGCTGCCGTTGCTGGTCCTGGCCGCCACGATCGGCGTCATCAGCCCGACCGGCAACGAGGTCGGGCCGTTTCTCGCGGTCGAGCAGGCGGCGCTCAGCCAATCGGTCGGCGATGCGCGCCGGACCGCCACCTTCGCCTGGTACAACCTGGCCGGTTACGTCGCAACCGCCACTGGGGCGCTGGCTGCCGGAGTCATCAGCCAGCTGCTGCTGTCGGCGGGCTTCGCCCCCGCCGATGCCTATCGGGTCATCGTCATCGGCTACGGGCTGGTCGGCCTGGTGATGGCCGTCATCTTCGAGCGGCTCGGCCCGGACATCGAGGCGCCACCAAGGGTGGCCCCGGCGAACGGCGTGCGGCGACGCCTGGGGCTGGGGCGCTCGAGGGGCATCGTCCTGCGCCTCTCCGCGTTGTTCTCGATCGACTCGTTCGCCGGTGGGTTCGTGCCCCAGAGCCTGATGGCCTACTGGTTCCATCTGCAGTATGGCGTGGAGCCGGCGGTGCTCGGCGGGATCTTCTTCGGGGCCAACCTGCTGGCGGCCGTGTCGAGCCTCTCGGCCGCAAGAATCTCGGCCCGGATCGGCCTCGTCAACACGATGGTCTTCACCCACCTGCCCTCGAACGTCCTGCTGATCCTGGTCCCGCTGATGCCCAACCTGGAGCTGGCGATCGCCGTCCTGCTGCTCCGCTTCAGCCTCAGCCAGATGGACGTTCCCACCCGCCAGTCGTACGTTATGGCGGTGGTCGACCCGGACGAGCGCTCGGCGGCGGCCGGGGTCACGGGGATCGCCCGGACGACCGGCGCGGCGCTGTCGCCGGCCCTGTCGGCGCCGCTGGTCGCGAATGCTGGCCTGGCCGCCGTCCCGTTCCTCGTGGCGGGCGGCCTGAAGATCGTCTACGACCTGTTGCTCTATCGGGCGTTCCGGGCGGTCGAGCCACCCGAGGAGACCTAGCTCGTCGGCGGCCCGGCGGTTCGGCGCCAGCCTGGGCGGCCGACGTGGAACCACACGAACAGGACAACCGCCGCAACGATCGCCAGCGCGACGAGCAGGTCGAACGGCTGGAGTGCGTGACGGATCTGGGTCCAGTTGGCGCCCAGGACCGTCCCGGCGTAGACGAGCAGCATCGACCACAGCAGGGCCCCGGCGGTCGAGTACACGATGAACTTGCCGAGCGGCATCCGGGCCACCCCCGCCGGGAAGCTGATGAACGTCCGGACGATCGGCAACAACCGGCTGAAGAAGGCGGTCTGCGAACCCCACCGGGCGAAGAACCGATCGGCCAGCTCGATGTCATGCGGGCGGATCAGCAGGTACTTGCCATAACGCTCGAGGATGGGCCGGCCACCGATCGCCCCGATGGCGTACGCGATGAGCGAGCCCGCGGTGTTCCCTGCCGTGGCCACGATGACCACGATCCAGTAGTTCCAGGTCGAGCCGGTCAGTGGCTCGAGCCTGGTCAGGTCCGAGACCAGGAAACCGGCGAACGGGAGGATGAGCTCCGACGGCAAGGGGATCATCGCCGACTCGATCGTCATCGCCACGAAGACCCCCAGGTAGCCCAGCGTTCCGTAGAGCTGTTGGAGGAACGGGATGACGATCTTGTCGATGAATTCGAGCACGTCGGACTCCGGCGCGGACGGGGGACGGCGGGCAGCATAGCCGACTATCCTCGACGTCGTGAGCGGTACCGTGATCCTGACCGGGGCCGCCCTGACCATCGCCGACGTTGAGGCCGTGGCCCGCCACGGGGCCCGCGCCGAGCTCGATCCGGATGCCCGGGCCCGGATCCTGGAGGCCCGCGAGGTCGTCGAGCGGCTGGTCGCCGACGGTGCCGTCGCCTACGGCGTGACGACCGGATTCGGCGATCTGGCCAGCGTCTCGATCCGGTCCGAAGACACCGGACGTCTCCAGGAGAACCTCCTGATGAGCCACGCAGCCGGCGTCGGACCGGCCTTCCCGGCGGAGGTCGTCCGGGCGATGCTCCTGCTGCGGGCCAACACCCTCGCCTTGGGGCACAGCGGTTGTCGCCCGCTGGTGGTCGAGCAGCTGCTGGCCTTCCTCGCCTCGGGCATCCATCCGATCGTCCCCGAGCAGGGCTCGCTCGGCGCGTCGGGCGACCTGGCCCCATTGGCCCATCTCGCGCTGCCGCTCATCGGGCGCGGCGAGGTCGAGCTCGACGGGCGACGGATGTCCGCGCGGGCCGCGTTGGAGCAGGTCGGCCTGGAGCCGATCCGACTCGAGGCGAAGGAAGGGCTGGCGCTGCTCAACGGGACCCAGATGATGGGCGCGGTCGGGGCGCTGGCCCTGGCCGACGCGGACCGCCTGACCCAGACCGCGAGCGTCGCGGCCGCGATGAGCGTCGAGGCGCTGCTCGGCACCGACGTCGCCTTTGCGGCGGCGTATCAACTGGCCCGGCCGCATCCTGGCCAGATCGAGGTCGCCGCGGAGCTGCGCCACCTGCTCCGGGGATCGTCGCTCCAGGCCAGCCATCACGGCCACGCCCACAAGGTCCAGGACGCCTACTCCCTGCGCTGCGTGCCCCAGGTGCACGGCGCCGTCCGCGACGCGCTGGATCACCTGCGGCGGGTGCTCGACATCGAGCTCAACAGCGCGACCGACAACCCGTTGATCTTTCCCGCTGGTGGTGGGGTCCCCGAGGGCACCGTCGCGACCGGCGGCGGCACAGTCATCAGCGGCGGCAACTTCCACGGCGAGCCGATCGCGCTGGCTCTCGACTTCGCCAAGATCGCGGTCGCCGAGCTCGGTTCGATCTCCGAGCGACGCACGGCGCTGCTGGTCGATCCCCGCCTGAACGGGGGTCTGCCCGCCTTCCTGGCGGCCTCGTCGGGGATCGACTCCGGGATGATGATCTACCAGTACACGGCGGCCGCCCTGGTCTCCGAGAACAAGGTCTTGGCCCATCCCGCTTCGGTCGACTCGATCCCGACAAGCGCCAACCAGGAGGACCACGTGTCGATGGGCGCGATCTCGGCCCGTCATGCCCGAGCGGTCGTCGACAACGTCGAACGGGTTCTGGCGATCGAGCTGCTGGTCGCCGCCCAGGCACTCGACGCCCGACTGGCGCTTCTGCCCGGAACGGCACCTGGGGCCGGGGTGGCCGAGGCCCATCGCCGGGTCCGCGCCGTCGTGGCGCCCCTGGTCGGCGATCGTGAGCCGGGGCCGGACATCGCCGCGGCTCTTGCCCTCGTCCACGATGGCGCCCTCGCTCCGCTGGCCGATCCGGCAGTCGCCTGATCCCGGGCCGATCCCTCAATTCCACGGGGTCTCCGACGCGCGTCTGACGGCCGGCGGCGCTCTCACGGCATGCGACGGGCTGCCCGCGGCGTAGACTCCCGCGATGGCCGAGCTGCGGATCGTCGACGTCACCGATGAGGCGACCTTCCGGCTCGTCCCGCCGTGCGCCGATCCGGGCTTCGACCACCGGTCGTGCGACTACTGGGAGGATGCCGAGCGCGGCTCGAAGGCCGCCCGCCTGAGCTGGCTCGAGCCGGGCCCCGGCCCCTCGACGACCGGCTCGACCGGCACCCGCAACCCGTTCGGGCAGCCCGATGACGAGCCGGTCGCCAATCCGTTCGCGCCAGGACGAAGCGCTGCGCCCGCGCCGAATCCATTCGCAGTCGGTGCCGATCGCATCACGGACAACCCGTTCGCCCCGCCGCCGCCCAGCCGGCCGACATTTGGCCCAGACCAACCCCGAAAGCTGAGCCTGTTCGGCCGCGGGCTCGGTGTCTTCGGCAGTTACGCCAAGGTGCTCCTGATCGACGAAGTCGCAGCGGTCTATGCCCAGTTCGGACCACTGTCGGCCTACCCGAGGGCGCTCCGCCTGCGCGAGCTCTATCCGCAGCTGCCCGACGCGCCGCTGCCGGCGGTCATCACCTGCATCGCAACAACTCGGTCGGCCCGGGGCAGCGGTCATGCCCGGCGGCTGGTTGAAGCGGTCTGCGACGATCTCGCCGAGCGCGGCTTCGCGGCGGTCGAGGCGTACCCTGAGGCAGGTGCCCCGCCGGATGCCACGAGCGGAGCCACGCCGGGGTTCTGGCAGACCGCGGGGTTCCTCCTGGCCGTGCCGGATGAGCGCTTCCCGGTCGTCCGTCGAGAGCTCGGCTAGGCCGCGAAAAGGGAGTCGTCGATGTCGATGATCCAGGCCCTCGGAAGCGTCACCAAGGTCCGCGGCGCGCTCATCTTCGTCGAGGACATCGACGAGGAGAGCGTCTTCTACCGGGACGTCATCGGCCTTCGGCTGCTGTATCGGACGCCCAAGTTCGTCCGCTTTGACGCCACCCAGGGGACCAGCCTTGCTTTGATCGCGGGGGGCACGGCCAGCGCCGAGCCCAAGGACTACCGCATGGGCGGCGTCGTCCCAGAGGTGATCGTCGACAACCTCGATCTCGCCCTCCGTCGACTCGATGGGGCCGGCGTCCGCCACGAGGAGGTCACCGCCACGGCCTGGGGGCGGTTCTGCTTCTTCTGGGATCCGGAGGGCAACCCGCTCCAGTTCTACGAATCGGCATTCGTCCGGCCGGACGCCGATCCGGACCGGATCCCCGGGTAGTGCGGCGGGCATCGGACCGCAGGCGCCGCCCGGCGATCGCCGGGTTGCTGGCGGTCATCGCCCTTGGTGGCGCGTTTGTCGCCTGTAACGGATCCTCCGGCTCCCCGAGCCCGGCCGGCGCCAGCCCGGCCGGCCCGGACACGCCGGTCGCCGAGGAGTCGCTCGCCCCGGCCGAGTCCGACCCGGCGGAGAGCCTCGCGGCCGGGCTGATCCCGGTCGACCCGACCCTGCTGGATCTGCTTCCGGCCACCGTCAATGGCGTCGCGCTCGACCCGGAGCCGGATCCGGAGGGCGCAAACGACCCCGCCCTCGTCGATTCGGTCGATCGGCTGGCCCAGGGGATCCTGGTCGATCCGGCATCGAGCGATTTCGTCGTCGTCTCGGTCATCGCCCTGCGTCCCGGCGTCTTCGACCAGGCGTATTTTCGGTCGTGGCGCGACAGCTTCGACGAAGGCGCCTGCTCACAGTCCGACGGGCTGGCCGGCCATGCCCAGGCCGTGATCGCCGGCAGGACTGTCTTCATCGGCCGCTGCACCGGTGGGGTCACCACATATCACACCTGGGTCGCCTCGCACAACGCGATCGTGTCGATCTCGGAGCTGCTCGACACCCGGCTTGGCGAGCAGGTCATGGCCGGTCTCCGGCCCTAGCCCGGATCGTCGCTCCGGTCGTCCGCCAGCCCGCGCAGGCGAAAGGCATTGGCGTGGGCGGGGAAGCCTTCGTGATCGGCCAGCGCAACGGTCGGCCGGGCCAGCCGGGCCAGGGCGTCCGGGCTGAGACGCGCGGTCGAGGTCGAGGTGAGGAACGTCCGGGCCGTGACCCCCCCATTGAGCCGGGCATAGCCACCGGTCGGCAGCGTCGCCGGGATGCCGACGGTGTAGCTCGAGGCACCGATCGGGGTGTCCTGGCCGAGCAGCGCCTCGCCGGCGTAGCGCAGACCGGTCAGGGTCGCCTCCGGGTCGCGGGTGGCGATCTGGACGTGCTCGGCGGCATATTTGTTGGCGAAAGCGACCGCCGCGTCCATCGAGTCGACGAGGATCACCCCGCCGAGGTCCGACAGTGCGATCCGGGCGGCCGCTGCGCGGACCTCCGGCAGCCCGACGATCTGCTGGGCGACCGCATCCTCGACCGCCGCCGCCAACGCGACCGAGTCGGTCACCAGCGTGGCGGCGGAGTCAGAGCCGTGCTCGGCCTCGTTGAGCAGGTCGATCGCCAATCGCCAGGGGTCGGCCGAGTCATCGGCGATGAGCAGGCTTTCGGAGGGGCCGCACAGCATCTGCGTGGCCGCGCCGTAGCGCTGGGCGAGGACCTGGGCAGCGGTCACGGCCGGCGAGCCGGGTCCGACGATCTTGAGGACGCGCGGCAACGTCGCCGTGCCGAAGGTCAGGGCGGCGATGGCCGCCGGACCGTTGGCCCGGAAGACCCGATCGATGCCGAGCTCGCGGGCCACGGCGAGGGTGGCCGGGTCCACGGCGCCTTCCGTCGATCCGGGCACGGGTGGCACCACGACCGCGATGTCGGTCACCCCGGCCACGACCGCCGGCGTCCCGATCTGGCACAGGACCGACGGGTATGAGGCCTTTCCGGTCGGCACGAACAGGCCCACGCTCGGGATGGCCGCGAATCGCTCGCCGACCAGGAAGCCGGGCCGGACGTCGCGCTGCCAGTCCTTCGCCGTGGCCGAAAGCTGGGCCTCGTTGAATCGCCGGCTGTTGGCGATCGCCTCGCGGATCCCCGCGAGGAGGGGCGCCGGGGTCGCGGCGTGAGCGGCGTCGATCTCGACCGCCGACACCGCCAGGCGTTCTGGCGTCAGGGCGACGCCGTCGAACCGTGCCGTCGCCTCGAGGACCGCCGCGTCGCCGCGCTCCCGGACGTCGGCGAAGATCGCCTCGATCGATGCCATCAGGACCGGATCGAAGATGGCGGCCGTCGATCGGGCGAGGAGCCGCGCGCGCTCTGATTCGGGGAGCTCCGCCCAGCGGCGGACCGCGATGATCGGCATGGCCCGCCGAGCGTACCCGACGCGGTCCGCCCGCGGCGTAGACTCGCGGCCATGAGCTCGCCCACCCGTGAGGCGCTACCCGGCGCACGACCGGTCCGCGCCCCCCGGGGGACCGACATCTCGTGCCGTGGTTGGCAGCAGGAGGCGGTCCTCCGGATGCTGATGAACAACCTCGATCCGGAGGTTGCCGAGAACCCCGACGCCTTGGTGGTCTACGGCGGGACGGGTCGGGCGGCCCGCAGCTGGGCGGCGTTCGATGCGATCGTGCGCGAGCTGCGCAGCCTGGCCGACGACGAGACGCTGCTCGTCCAGAGCGGCAAGCCGGTCGGCGTCTTCCGGACCCATCCCTGGGCGCCCCGGGTCCTGATCGCCAACTCGAACCTGGTCGGGAAATGGGCCACATGGGAGCACTTTCGCGAGCTCGAGGCGGCCGGTCTGACGATGTACGGCCAGATGACCGCCGGATCGTGGATCTATATCGGCACGCAGGGCATCCTGCAGGGCACCTACGAGACGTTCGCGGAGCTGGCCCGGCAGCATTTCGGCGGCTCGCTCCGGAGGACCGTGACCTTGACCGCGGGTCTCGGTGGGATGGGTGGTGCCCAGCCACTGGCGGTGACCATGAACGACGGGGTGGCGATCTGCATCGAGGTCGACGAGGCTCGCGCTCGTCGGCGCCTCGACATCGGCTACGTCGATCGGCTGACCGACTCCCCCGACGAGGCACTCGACTGGGCGCGGGTCGCGGCCACCGAGGGCCAGCCCATGTCGATCGCCCTGGTCGGCAACGCGGCCGAGATCGAGCCGGCCTGGGCCGCGGCTGGCGAGCGGTTCGACGTGGTCACCGACCAGACCAGCGCCCATGACGCCCTGGGCGGCTACGTGCCCGCGGAGATCGGGTTGAGCGACGCGCTCAGGTTGCGAACGTCCCAGCCCGAGCTGTACATCGAGCGGGCGATGGGCTCGATGGCCGCCCAGGTCCGGGCGATGCTCGAGTTCCAGCGAGCCGGCTCGATCGTGTTCGACTACGGAAACAACCTCCGGGCCATGGCCCGCGACGCCGGAGTGGTCGACGCCTTCGCCTATCCCGGCTTCGTGCCGGCCTTCATCCGGCCGCTCTTCTGTGAGGGCAACGGCCCGTTCCGGTGGGTCGCGCTGAGCGGCGATCCGGAAGACATCTACCGGACCGACCGGGCGCTGGTCGAGCTCTTCCCCGAGAACGGCGCCCTGCATCGCTGGCTGGCCATGGCCCGCGACAAGGTCCCCTTCCAGGGGCTGCCGGCGAGGATCTGCTGGCTCGGCTACGGCGAGCGGGCAAGAGCCGGGCTCGAATTCAACCGGCTGGTCGCCGCCGGTGAAGTCAGCGCCCCGATCGTCATCGGGCGCGACCACCTAGACAGCGGCTCCGTCGCCTCACCGAACCGGGAGACCGAGGCGATGCGCGACGGCAGCGACGCGATCGCCGACTGGCCGCTCCTCAACGCCTTGGTCAACACCGCCGCGGGGGCTTCGTGGGTCAGCGTTCACCACGGCGGCGGGGTCGGCATCGGCTACAGCCAGCACGCCGGGATGGTCGTCGTCGCCGACGGCACGCCACTTGCGGCAGAGAAGCTCGCGCGCGTGCTCACCACCGATCCGGGGATGGGCGTCATCCGCCACGTGGACGCCGGCTACGAGCGGGCGATCGAGGTCGCTCGTGAACGCGGCGTTCGCATCCCGATGCTCGACGGCGGGGGATGATCCTCGGGCTGCCTCAATCGAGGGTCGGGCCGGGACCGACCATGTCGGCGTCGGTGTCGAGCAGGGCCTTATCTGCTGGGGTCGCCTCGGGCGTCGGGATCCGCTCGAGCGAGCGGACCGTCGAGAACAGGATCGGCACGAACGCGAAGCAGCCGAGGACCCCGCCGACGGCGAGCGCCCCGCGCGCACCGAGCTCCGGGATGCTGGCGATCGCCCCGCCGATGATCATGCCGATCGGGATCGTGCCCCAGACGAGGAAGCGCATCGTCGCGTTCATCCGCCCTTGGATCCGTTCCGGGGTGATCGCCTGGCGCAGGCTCACCTGGTTGATGTTGTAGACGACCCCGCCGAAGCTGCCCAGGAAGATCGATGCGATGAGCAGCGGGATGGCGGTCGCGGGCTGTGCGAACGCCGCGAGGAGGTTCGCCGGTCCGAACAGGATCGCCGACCACAGGATCGTCCGGCCGACCCCGACGCTCTCCGCGATGCGCCCCGCGACGAGCGCGCCGACGAGGACGCCGATGCTGCCGATCCCGCCGATCACCCCGACTGTGAACGGCGTCAGCTCGAGCGTCCGGTAGGCGAAGACCGCGAACGTCGCAAGCGCTACGTTCGAGAACAGGTTCGATAGGCCGGTGGTGGCCGCGATGTAGCGCAGGTACGGGTGGCCGAGGACGTAGCGCAGGCCTTCGTCGATCTCCGCACGGAGGCCCGCGATCGGCGCCAGGCGGCCACTTGCGGCCGGCCCGACGGCGCGTTTCGGCTCGCGCTTGCGGATCCAGAAGATGAGCCCGCCCGAGAGGACGAAGCTGATCGCATCGAACAGGATCGCGATGGGTGCGCCGAGCAGGCCGACGAGACCGCCGCCGAGTGGCTGGCCGAGGACCTGGGCCGCGGAGCCGCTGATCTGGAGCTTGGAGTTCCCCTCGATCAGGTCCTCCGGCTCGAGGATCGCCGGCAGGTACGACTGGTCCGCGACATCGAAGAAGACTGTCAGCACCCCGTTCACGAAGCCGACGACGTAGAGCTGCCAGATCGTCAGGCCCCCGAGCTCGTAGGCGATCGGGATCGTCAAAAGGGAGGCCGCCCGGCCGAAGTCGCCGGCGACCAGGATCAGCCGTCGCGGCAGCCGGTCGACCCACGCCCCGGCTGGCAGGGTGAACAGCAGGAACGGGAGGAACTCGACGGTGCCGAGGAGGGCCACCTGGTACGGCGGAGCGTCGAGCAGCAGGACGGCGATGACGGGGATCGCGACCAGGCTGACCTGGGTCCCGAAGAGCGAGATCGTGGCCGCGGTCCAGAGCTTGAGGAAGTCGCGCGAGCGAAGGAGCAGGTTGCGACGCGGTGGGGCCAAGTCGGACCTCTCGAGGCGGCCTGTTAGTCTATGGTCTAACATCGGTTAGTCAACACAGACCTGTGATGCCGGCCTGAGCGGTGGCTGCTGGGCCCATCGTTGACCTGCCGACCTGTCACGATATCGTGGTGGCGCGGCTCGTCGAATCCGTCCCGAACTTCAGTGAGGGCCGGCGATCGGACGTCGTCGATCGGCTGGCAATTGCCGTGACCGGCACGCCCGGCGTTCACCTCCTCGACCGGACCAGCGACGCCAGCCACAACCGGACGGTGCTGACCATGGCCGGTGAGGCCGGACCGGTGACCGCGGCGCTCGAGGCGGCGATCGAGGTCGCCGTTGAGGCCATCGACATGGAGGTCCAGCGGGGTGAGCACCCGCGGATCGGGGCGGTCGACGTCGTGCCATTCGTGCCGCTCGGTGACACCACGATGGACGACTGCGTGGAGCTTGCCCGCGCCTTCGCCGCCCGCGTCGCCGATCGGTTCGCCATCCCGGTCTACCTGTACGCCCGGGCCGCGACGCGGCCGGATCGGACGAGGCTGGCCGACGTGCGCCGGGGCCAATACGAGGGGCTGCGCGACGAGATCGCCAGCGACCCGGACCGTCGACCCGACTTCGGTCCGGCACGGACCCATCCGCGGGCCGGCGCCGTCGCCGTCGGCGCCCGGCCGTTTCTGATCGCCTACAACATCAATCTCGCCTCGACCGACCTCGAGCTGGCCGAGCGGATCGCCCGGGTCGTGCGGGAGTCCAGTGGCGGGTTGCCGGCCGTCCAGGCGAGCGGCTTCCGCCTCGACGACCCTGATTGCGCCCAGGTCTCGATGAACCTGCTCGACTTCGAGGTCACCCCACTGTGGCGCGTCTGGGAGGCCGTCAAGACCGAGGCCGACGCTGCCGAGGTCGAGCTGGCCGAGTCGGAGCTGATCGGGCTCGCTCCGCTGGCCGCGTTCGCAGCCGTCGCGGACCACGTCGGCGCGCCGGCCGACGCTCCGATCGGGGATCGATTGGCCGCTGCCGCGAGGTATCTCCGTCTGCGCGACTCCTCGCCGCTCCAGGCACTGGAGCTCCGGCTCGCGTCGGCGCAGGCGACCGAGCCGTGAGCCTGCGACTGATCGAAGGCGGCCGGACCGAGAGCGCATCGACCGGCCTGCTCGTCGTCCGCGCGAGTGCCGTGGCCACGCTCGCCGGGGGCATCCGGCGCGGCCAGGGCCAGGCTGACACCGCCACGCTCGATGCCGCGGACGTTGGTGGGCCTGATTCGCCAGATGCGCCGGTGGTCGCGACGTGGGGCGATCGGATCGCCGCCGTGGGCCCGCGTCGCCAGGTCGAGGCGAGTCTCGAGGCGGCCGGGCTGCCGACGTCGCGTCTCGCCCGGATCGACGCAGCCGGCGGGCTGGTCACGCCCGGCCTGATCGATCCGCACACGCATCTGCTGTTCGCCGGATCGCGCGAGGGCGAGCTGGAGATGCGCCAACAGGGTGCCGGCTACCTCGAGATCCTGGCCGCCGGCGGCGGCATCCTCTCGACGGTCGCGGCCACCCGGGCGGCATCCGCGGACGACCTGCTCGCCCACGGTCGTCGCTGGCTCGACGAGATGCTCGGACACGGGGTCACCACGATCGAAGCCAAATCCGGCTATGGCCTCGACCTCCAGACCGAGCTGCGGCTCCTCGAGGTGGCCCACCAGCTCGGGCACGAGGGACCCATCGACGTCCTGCCGACCTGGCTCGGCGCCCACGCCGTCGCGCCCGAGTTCCGCGAGAAACGAGATCCCGCGGAGGCCTATGTCCGCCATCTCATCGACGAGCAGCTGCCCGGGATCGCCGCCCAGGGCCGAGCCCGGTTCGCCGATGTGTTCTGCGAACGCGGCGTCTTCAGCGTCGACCAGAGCCGGCGAGTCCTGCTCGCGGCCGAGGCCTACGGGATGCGCCCCCGGCTTCACGCCGACGAGCTCGCTGCGTCCGGGGGCGCGGAGCTGGCGGCCGAGCTGAAGGCCATGTCGGCCGATCACCTCGCGACCCCTTCCGGTGCCGGGATCGATGCCCTGGCCACGGTCGCGTCGTCGGGCCTGCCGGTGGTGGCGGTCGTCCTCCCGGCGACGACGTGGTTCCTGATGAAGTCGGTGCCCGCGCCCGCCCGGACGTTCATCGAGCGAGGCATCCCGGTCGCGCTAGGCACCGACTTCAACCCGGGGACCTCGCCCACTGCCAGCCTGCCGCTGGCCATGACCATCGCCTGCCTGTCGCTCACGCTCAGCCCCTCGGAGGCGCTGACCGCCGTCACGATCAATGCGGCTCACGCTTTGGGGATCGGCGACGTCGTCGGCTCTCTCGAGCCGGACAAGCAGGCCGACCTCGTCGTCTGGCGGGTTCCCAGCGTCGATCAGATCCCGTACTGGCCGGCGGCAGACCTCGTCCGAACGGTCGTCAAGCGCGGCCGGCCGCGCCTCCAGCAGGACTGACTCGTCCGCTCAGACCTTGCCGCGGGCCTCAAGCAGGATCGTGGTGGTCTCAGCAGGAAGGCCGGAGATGGTGATGTTGAGACGCGGCTGAGGCGGCGGCGGCGAGGCGCCCATCTCGTGCAGGAAGCGGGCCAACGCCTCGGCGCAGTCGGCCTCGTTCTCGCAGATCGGCATGGGCACCACGATCCGCGGGTCGAGCTGAGCGACCAGCTCCGCCGCCTTGGTCGCCGTCAGCGCCCCGCCGATCGGCAGGCAGGCGATGTCGATCGCGCCGATGTCGCCGACCTTCTCCTCGGTCAGGAGATGCCCGACGTCACCGAGGTGGATGGTGTGCATCTGGTCGAGCTCGACCACGAAGGCGGTCTGCCGGCCTCGCTGGGATCCGCGATCGTCGTCGCGATAGGTCCGGACGCCGGTCAGCAGGACGTTACGGACCTCGTACTCCCCGGGGCCATCCAGGACGAAGGCATCGTCGAGGCTCGTGGGAAGGCGGCTGCCGCCGTCCCGCGACGTGCGTCCCTTGGCCTTCGGCAGCGGGTGGTCGTCGGGGTGGCTGAAGGTGACGATCTCGGCGGTGATCCCGCGCCCGGTCGGCCCGACGACGGACTGGTACGGATCTGCGACGACGACCGCGTCCCGGCCCTTCAGGCGAATGCAGGTCCGCCCGTACCAGCTCAGTTCCATGTGGCCCGATTCTGACACAGCGGCCTTACCGTCGCGTCGCCCCGGAAACGGGAAGACCGGAGGCGCCTGCCCAATCGGCGCCTCCGGTCGGAGGGAGGGAGTGGAACTCTTCGCGGGTTCCAAGGAAACAGTAGCGGGCCCCCGATTCAGGCACGAGAGGGCAGAGGGTTAAGAAAGGTACATCCGAAGAGGGGAACCATCAGGCCGCGCTGCGGCGACCATCGCGCGGGGCGGCTCGTTCGAGGTCCCGTGCCACAATCCGCCGATGGACCTCCACCGCCGTTCTCTGCCTGCCCTGGCATTCATCTCGGCCGCTGTCCTCGCGCTGGGCGCCTGTGGTCCGGCGGCCCCGACCCCGACCACGAGCATCGTCGCGACGGCAGGTCCCACCGCCTCGCTCCCGTCTTCGTCGCCAGGGTCCCTCGGCTCACCCACCCCGAACCCGGCCACGGTCTATGCCGAGATCGAAGCGCAGGTCCAGCAGATCCGCGAGCTCACGGCCAAGACCCCGGTGGCGCCAAAGCTGCTCGACGACGCAACCCTCAAGGCGAATGTCGCGGCAAGCTTCGAGAAGGACAATCCGCCCAAGATCGTGGCCGCCAACGAGCGGACCTATCAGCTACTCGGCCTGATCCCGGACGGCACGTCGCTCAAGGAGCTCTATCTCAAGCTCCTCGGCAGCCAGGTCGCCGGCTACTACGATTCCGACACGAAGGAGCTGTATGTCGTTTTGCGCTCCGGCGGCTTGGGCCCGACTGAGCGGGTCACCTTCGCTCATGAGTTCGATCACGCCCTCCAGGACCAGAACTTCGGACTGGACAAGCTCCAGCTCGACGCGATCGGCGAAAGTGATCGGAGCCTGGCCCGGTTGTCGGTCGCGGAGGGCGACGCGACCCTGCTCATGTCGCTCTGGGCCGGCCAGAATCTGACCCCGGCCGAGCTCGTCCAGATGCTCCAGTCGGCGGCCGACCCGGCGCAGACGGCGATCCTGGCCGAGATGCCCGACATCCTCAAGGACAGCCTGCTGTTCCCGTACACCGCCGGCCAGGCCCTCGTGGCGTCGATCCAGGCGACCGGCGGCTGGGCGGCGGTCGACAAGCTCTACGCCGACCCGCCGGCCTCCACCGAGCAGGTCATCCACCCGGACAAGTTCGCGGCCCATGAGCCGCCGATCAAGGTCGACTTCCCCAAGGACCTGGCGACGCGCCTTGGCAGCGGTTGGTCGGTCGACCTCCTGGACTCGATGGGCGAGTTCGGGCTCGAGACCTGGCTCAAGTCGGCAGGCAAGGTGCCTCAGGCGACGGCCTCGGCGGCTGCCGAAGGCTGGGGCGGGGATCGGTTCGCGCTCGTCTCCAACGGCAACCGCTCAGGGATTGTGGTCGACACGCGCTGGGACAGTCCCGCCGATGCGGCCCAGTTCGCAGCCGCCGCTCAGACGACCCTCGATGCGGTGGGCGGTCATCGGGCGCTGATCGCCATCGACGGCAGCAACCGGGTCACAGTGTTCATCGCCACCGACGACGCGACCATCAGCGCCCTCGCCAGCGTCCTCGGGCTGGCCGGCTAGGACCCGACCCTACATCTGCTCCGGGGCGGAGATCCCGAGCAGGCCGAGCGCGTTGGCCAGGGTCGTCCGGGTCGCCGAGACCAGTGCCAGGCGGGCCGTCGACCGGGCCGGCTCGTCGGGGTCGACCACCTTCGCGTCGCGATAGAAGGCGTGGAAGGTCGACGCCAGCTCGGTGGCATAGGCGGTGATGCCCTGGGCTTCCTCGGCGGCCGCGGCGTCCTCGACGACCTCCGGGAGGCGGATGACCTCGCGAACGAGAGCCGCCTCCGGACCTCCGGTCAGGTCGTCCGCGGCAAGCTCGCCGGCAGGGACGAGGCCGACATCGGCCGCCTTGCGCAGGATCGACGCGATCCGGGCGTGGGCGTACTGGACGTAGTAGACCGGGTTCTCGTTGGACTGCTTCTTGGCCAGCTCGATGTCGAAGTCGATGGCCGAGGTCGGCCCGCGGGAGGCGAAGAACCAGCGGGCGGCGTCGACGCCGATCTCCTGGAGCAGCTCGTCGAGGGTGATGAACGCGCCGGCCCGCTTGCTCATGGCCACGTCCTGGCCATCGCGCACAAAGCGGACCCAGGCCACGAGGAGCATCCGGACGGCCGACTTGTCGTAGCCCATCGCCTCGGCCGCGTTGCGCACCCGGGCAACCGTCCCGTGGTGGTCCTGGCCCCAGATGTAGATGAGCTCGTCGAAGCCGCGGCTGAACTTCTCGGTGACGTAGCCGATGTCCGAGGCGAAGTAGGTCGGCTCGCCGTTCGAGCGGATGATCACCCGGTCCTTGTCGTCGCCGAAGGCCGTCGAGCGGAACCAGAGCGCGCCGTCCTGCTCGTAAACGTGGCCCCCGGCGCGGAGTCGCTCGATGGCTCGCGCGACCCACCCGTCGTCGTGCAGGGACCGCTCGGTCTTCCACACGTCGAAATGGACGCCGAGGTGCTCGAGCGAGGCCTCGATCCCGGCCCGCACTCGCTCCGATGCCCAGCGCCCGACGACCCCGTCCGCGTCCTTGGCTGAGGCCTCGGCCGCAGTCCACACCTCGTCCGGGAGCGCCGCGGCCAGCTCGGCTACGTAGTCGCCGTGGTAACCGTCCTCCGGGATCGGCTGGCCCCGTCGGGTGGCGATGACCGATGCGCCGAGCTTGACGACCTGGCTGCCGGAGTCGTTGAAGTAGTACTCTCGAGCGACCCGCTGACCGCCGGCCTCCAGGACCCGGCAGAGGAGGTCGCCGACGAACGCCCCACGGGCGTTGCCGATCGTCAGCGGACCGGTCGGATTGGCCGACACGAATTCGACGTTCACGTCCCGCGGCTGCGCGGCCGGGACCCGGCCCCAGGCCGCCGGCGATCCCAGGATCCCGCCGACCGATCGGGCCAGGGCCGGATCCGAGTAGCGGACGTTGATGAACCCCGGAGCGGCGACATCCACCGACCCGACGGGAGTCGTGTCAGGCGCCGCGGCCGCCTCTCGGGCGAGCTCGTCGGCGAGGATCCGGGCGATCTCGAGCGGTGCCCGGCGGTAGGGCCGGGCGAGCTTCATCGCCAGGCTGGTGGCCGCGTCGCCGTGTTCGGGGTTCGCCGGCCGTTCGACCTTGACCGCAGGCGCGTCGACGCTCGGATCGATCGGCGGCAGCGCGCCGGATGCGACCGCGGCGGCCCATGCCCGCTCGATCGCCAGTCGCAGATGTGTGCGGAGGGTGGGATCGCTGGGGGACGGCACGACCCAATCGTAGCCGGTCCGCCGCTCAGATCGAGAAGCGATCGCCCGGGTCGACCATGCTGACATCGACGCCGGCCAGGTCGCGGACGGCGACCACAGTCGCCTCCCGGTCGTGGCCCATCAGCACGTGGGTGAGCAGGACGCGCCCGGCACCGCTCGCGGCCGCGATCCGGCCGACATCGGCCGCGTTGAGGTGCTCCGATCCGGCCGCAACGGGATCCGCCCCGAACGACGCCTCGGACAGAAGCGTGTCGCCGGGCTGGATCAGCGAACGCAGGTCGTCGGCGTTGCCGCAGTCGCCGGAGTAGACCAGACCGGGTCCGTCACCGGCCGTGACCCGGAAGCCGTAGCTCTCGTCCGTATGGCTGATCAGCCTCGCCTCGACGTCGAACGACCCCACGGTTTGCACGCCGGAGCCGCCCAGCGCGGCGACATCGAGGGATGCTGCGCAGAAACCGACCTCGTCGTGGAGCGCGTCGATCCGCTCCGCCAGGCCGGACGGGCCGAGGACGGCCACTCGGCGCGGCGGATCGAAGTCCCACAGCAGGTAGTGCCGGAGCGAGACGAGGTCGATGAAATGATCGGGGTGGAGGTGGCTGACGATGACCGCCTCGAGCGAGCTTGGCTCGATCGCCCCGGCCAGGTTCGTGAAGGCACCCTGGCCCAGGTCCAGGACGATCGCGTCCGTGCCGCTGCGCAGCAGGTAGGACGCCCCGACCGCGCCTGGTCGCGAGGTGTACGCGGGGCCGGCCCCGAGCACGGTCAACTCGATCATCGGCGCGGTGTCGGGCGCATGGCGCCAGCCTACCCGCGCGCCGACCGCGCCGGCAACGCGATCGACACCGGCTCGCCGCCGCGGCGAAAGGTCAGGTCGGCGAAGTTGGCCCGAGCCAGGATGCGGTAGCCCTGTTCCAGGCCCCAGGCCAGCCAGTCCGAGCGATGCGCATCCGAGCCGGCCGTGACCCGCCGTCCGCCGAGCTCGTGGTAGCGCTCCACGACCGCGGCAGGCGGGTACGTCTCGTGGACCGGATGGCGCAGGCCGCTGGTGTTGACCTCCAGGGCGGTGCCGCTGTCGACCAGCGCCTCGAGCACCGGTTCGAACAGGTCGGGCCGAGCGGCGAGATCAGCTGGCAGGACATGCGGATGGAGGTAGCGCTTGACGACGTCGAGATGGCCGATCGTGTCGAACAAGCCGGAGCTCGCCGCCGCCCGGACCTGGTCGAGGTACGGCGCCACCACCTCGTCGAGCGATCGGCCGGCGATCCAGCGACCCACCTGGCTTCGGGGGTAGGGCGAGCCGGGCCAGTCGTGGACGGAGCCGATCGTGAAGTCGTAGCGGTATTTCGCGAGGTGATCGCGCAGGTCCGCTTCCCAGCGGGTGTGGAAGGTCAGCTCGGCCCCGAACCGGATGGCCACGCCCCGGTCCGCCCAGCGCTCCGCCGCCTCCCGGGCGGTGCGCTCACGGTCCTCGAACGTGGCGTAGCCATAGGCCGGGTCGCGCGGGTCGAAGTCGACATGGTCGGTGATCGCAAGCTCGGCGATCCCCAGCTCGACGGCCAGGGCGGCGTAGACGTCGATCGGCACGGCGCTGTCGGGCGACAGGTCCGTGTGAACATGGGCATCGAGCGGAAGGTCGTGCGACTGCTCGGCGGCCGGCAGGCCGAGCGCCCGGAGGTCCGGAGCGATCACCCGGCGGTCAGGCCCAGCTCGCGGCCGATCCGATCGAACCCCGCCAGGGCCAGGTCGAGCTGCTCCTCGTCGTGGGCGGCGGTCACGATCGTCCGGATCCGGGACTTGTCGAGGGCCACCGTCGGAAAGACGATCGGCTGGGCGAACACGCCCTCCTCGAACAGGCGGTCGCTGAAGCGGGCCGCGGTGTTGGAGTCGCCCATCATGACCGGGGTGATCGGTGTCTCCGATGCGCCGGTGTCGAAGCCGAGCCGTACGAGCTCGGCCTTGAACCGCCGGGTGTTGGCCCACAGCTTTTCGATCAGCTCGGGCTCGTCCTCGAGGACGTGGATCGCCTCGAGACAGGCCGCCACCACTGCCGGCGGATGCGACGTTGAGAAGAGGAACGGGCGGGCCCGCTGCGTCAGCAGGTCGCGCAGATCCTGCGACCCCGCGACATAGCCGCCCAGCACCCCGATCGCCTTGCTCAGGGTGCCGACCTGGATGGCCACCCGACCATGAAGACCGAAGTGGTCGACCGAGCCCCGACCGTTCCGCCCGAGCACGCCCGAGGCATGCGCGTCGTCGACCATGACGGCTGCGCCGAACGCCTCGGCCGCTTCGACGATCGCCGGCAAAGGCGCGATGTCACCGTCCATGCTGAAGACGCCGTCGGTGACCACCAGGACGAGGCGATAGGCCAGTCCGGTGTCGGGCCGGCCATGCTCCTCGGCTTCGGCCAGGATCTCGCGCAGCGCAGCGACGTCGGCGTGCGGGTAGATCTTGCGCGGAGCCTTGGACAGCCGCATGCCATCGATGATCGAGGCGTGGTTGAGCGCGTCGGACACGATGAGGTCCTGCTCGCCGGTGAGGGCCGCGATGACACCCGTGTTGGCGCTGAACCCGGACTGGAAGGTAAGCGTCGCCGCGGCGCCCTTGAACCGGGCGAGCTCGGCCTCGAGCTCTTCGTGGAGCGACATCGTGCCGGCGATCGTGCGCACCGCACCGGAGCCGGCGCCGAACCGCTCGACGGCCGCCAGGGCCGCCGCCCGCAGACGGGGGTGGTGGGTCAGGCCAAGGTAGTCGTTCGACGACAGGCTGATCACGCGCCGATCGTCGACCGATACGATCGGGCCCTGGGCCGAACTCATGACCCGCAACGGCCGATACAGGTGGCGGGTCCGGAGATCGTCGAGCTCCCCGGCCAAAAACGCCAGCGGATCGGGTCGGGGACTCACTTCGTCCAGTCCATGATGACCTTGCCCGAGTCGCCCGAGCGGGCCGCGGCGAACGCGGCCTCGAAGTCCCGGAATCCGAAGCGATGGGTGATCGCCGGGCGGATGTCCAGGCCCGACTGGAGCATGACCGTCATCTTGTACCAGGTTTCGTACATCTCCCGGCCGTAGATCCCCCGCAGGGTCAGCATCTTGAACACGATCTCGCTCACGTCGAGGGGGATCTCGGCGGTCGGGATACCCAGGATGGCCACGCCCCCGCCATGGGCCATGGCCCCGATCGCCGAGCGCAGTGCGGCGGCGTTGCCCGACATCTCCAGGGCGACATCGAAGCCCTCGACCATGTCCAGCTCTGCGAACACGCTGGCGAGCTGGCGCTCGCCGGGATCGACGACCAGGCTGGCGCCCATCTTGATGGCCAGCTCGCGCCGGAACGGATTGGGCTCGGACACGACGATGTGGCGGGCGCCCGCGTGTCGGACGACCGCGGTGGCCATCAGCCCGATCGGCCCGGCCCCGCTAATCAAGACGTCCTCACCCAGGATCGGGAAGGCCAGGGCCGTGTGGACGGCGTTGCCGAACGGATCGAAGATCGCGGCGACCTCCGGGTCGACCCCGGGCCAGTGGTGCCACACATTGGTCATCGGCAGGGCGACGTATTCGGCGAACGCTCCGTCTCGACCGACCCCGAGGCCGATCGCCTTGGCACACAGGTTTCGTCTGCCTGCCAGGCAGTGACGGCACCGGCCGCACACGACGTGACCTTCGCCACTGACCAGGTCGCCCGGGGCGAAGTCGGTGACGTTTGTCCCGACCGACACGATCTCGCCGACGAATTCGTGACCGACGACAAGAGGCGGCACGATCGTCCTTGCGGCCCACGGGTCCCAGGCCTCGATATGGAGGTCGGTGCCGCAGATGCCGGTCCGGGCGACCCGGATCAGGACGTCGTTGATGCCCATCGCCGGGATGGGGACCTCGCGCAATTCGAGGCCCGGTCCCGGCGCGCTCTTGACCAGGGCATGCATGGCCGCCGCCGCCGTCAGTCGGTCTCTGCCGCGTCGACGACCGGGTTCTCGACCGAGCCGATGCCCTCGATCTCGACCCGGATCCGGTCACCCGACGCCAGAAAGACCGGAGGCTCGCGGAAGACGCCCACCCCGGACGGCGTCCCGGTCGTGATGATGTCGCCGGGATCGAGGGTGATCGAGCGGCTCACGAACTCGATCAGGGCGGGGATATCGAAGAGCAGATCGTCAGTGTTGGCGGCCTGCCAGGGCACCGACGTGCCGGCATCGGCGCCCGACCCTGGAATGAGCCACGAACGGAGCTCGAGGGCCGGCGGTGACGGCACCTCGTCGGCCGTGACGAACACCGGCCCCATCGGATAGAACGTGTCCGAGCCCTTCGCCCGGAGCCACTGACCGTCGCCACGCTCGCCGGCCCGAAGCGCCTGTCGCGTGCCCTGCCAATCACGGGCCGAGACGTCGTTGCCGACCACGTAGCCGCCGACATGGGCCCACGCGTCTGCGGCGGCGACCCGCCGCGCGGTCGTCCCGATGACCACCCCGAGCTCCGCCTCGAAGTCAAGCGCGTGGCAGCCGATCGGACGGATCACGGGCTCCCCCTCCGCAACGACCGCGTTGGCGAACTTCGAGAACAGGAGCGGACGGTCGGGTGGCGCGATCCCCTGCTCTGCGGCGTGGGCCCGATAATTCAGGCCGACGCATACGATCTTGCCGGGGTATGGGAAGGCCGGGCCCGGTCGCCGCGTGTCCAAGGGACGCGATTGGGCGCCGTGGGCGACGGCGCGATCGGCCGACTTGGCCAGCCGCCGCCACCAGGACCGGTCGGCGAAGCCGAGGACCGTGCCAAGGTCCAGGTGGGTCCAGACCCAGGCGCCGGCGAGCCCACCTTCACGCTCGAGCTGGCCGCCGGTCAGGAGGCCGCCCCCTACGACCACCGCCCAGCGATCACGGCCGGAGCGGGTGCGATACGCGTATAGCTGCATGGGCCTCCCTTTCAGGAAGGGCCGGGGCTCGCTTCCGGGCTCGCGGCAGGGCTGGTCGAGGGCGAGCTGCTCGATGACGGCGTAGTGCTCGATGAAGCGCCAGGCGAGCCGCTCGGCGCCTCGGACGGCGTCGGCGGTGGCCGCGCGCACTGCGGCTCGGGGTTGTGGAGCTCCGCCTGGGTCGTGAAGTACTCGAGGATCTGGGCGGTGTCGAGCTTGTCCTGGAACAGGACCCGTCCCCAGAGCAGCGCCGCGATCGGCTTCTTCATCTCCTCGAACCGGGTGATCACGGGACCGATCTGCCCCTTTGGCTTCTTGCAGATGGGACTATCGGGGAACGACTTGAACAGGTCCTGGAGGGCCTGCTGGGTCGTCGCGTCGCAGGCGCCCTTGTCGCAGCTGTACAGGACGACCAACCCGCCGTGCTCCAGGTTGTGGATCCAGCCCTCGGGCACGGTCGCGTCGTCCGGGCTGTAGTAGCGACCCGGGATCGGTCCACCCGACGAAGCGTAATGGGGACCCGACGCCGGCGGACACGCCGCGTAGCGCTGGTTCGCCGGCGCGATGATGTGGTTCCGACCTATGTCGGACTGGACCTGGCCGAGGGGACCGGGTGAGCCGTTCGGCAAGGGCGCGGCTGCCGGCGCCGGGTCCGTCTGGGTGCTGCAGGCATAGGCCTTGCTGTTCGCCTGGATGACCACGAACCCGCCGGCCAGGACGACGGCCGCGATCACCAGCAGAGCGAGGAGGCTGCCGCGGTTGCGTTCGAGGAACGGCCGTCGCCGGTAAGTGGTCCGGCTGCGGGCGCGTTCGCGCTCGCGTTCTCGCTCGCGTCGGCCGCGCCGGGTCTCGCCGGCAGGGCCTCGCTCCGTGCCGCCGACGTCTCGGCCGCCGACCGGTCGGCTGACCCCGGCTGGGGGCAGGCCGCTCGACGACCGCTTGGATTCGTTGCTCACAGATCGCCTCGGTGGATGGGCGCCGTCGACGATGGCGCCAGGGTATCGGCAAGAAGGCGACGGGACCAGCCCGCCACCGGCAGAGGGTACCTTCCCGGGGCCGCTAGCGTGTCGCGACGTCGGATCGGTCCGTGGACGAAGCCATGGCCTCGGTCACCCGCGTCCGATGCGGCGTGGCAGAATCCGCCGGCGATGACCGAGCCCGACACGATCCAACCGAAGCGGCGGATGCCCAATGGGCTGCGGATCTTCCTGGTCTATGCCCTGGCGATCATGGCCATGATCGGGCTGTCGCTCCGATTCGTGGTCGACACCGCGATCTCGACTCCGGTCAGCCTCCTCGGGCTGATCGTGATGATCCTGCTGGCCTACACGATCTTCACGGTCACTCTCGTCCTCCAGCGCAAGCAAGCCGCCCGGGGCCTGGCCCTCGGCCTGGCCAGCCTGACCCTGCCGGCCGTCCCGCTCGGGTTCCTGAGCTTTACGGTGGCCAGCACCGGGATGGCCGTCGCGCTGTTCTGCTCGGCTCTGGCCGTCCTCCTCTTCCGGGGCCTGTTGCGGCCCGACGTCGAGGCATACCTCGACCAGCCCTGAGCCCGGCCCAGGCTGAGCGACCCCAGGCCGATCGGAGACGGGCCGATGCTATCCTCCGCGTCTCCATGGCCGACCTTCCGTTCAGTCCCGCCGCCCCGGGGATCGCTGAGCGTCTTGCCGCCTGCCTCGACATCGAGGAAAAAATCCCGCGGGCACTAGAAGCGCTCGGTCCGGTCGCCGATCGCGATGTCGTCCTGGTCGACGGCGATGGTGGCCGGAGGGCCGCTCAGCTGACCGAGCTGGGCGCCAGGGTACGGTCGCTGCCCGTGAGCGCACCCGGTGAGCGCCTCGCCGCCGCCGATGGGTCGGCGGATGTCGTTGTCGGCCTGTGGTCGACATTCAGAGCACCCAGCGGTCACGAGGTGGTGGAGGCGGACCGGGTGCTCCGGCCCGATGGCCGGCTCCTGGTCGTCCATGACTACGGGCGTGACGAGGTGTCGCGGCTGCGCGGCGATCTGCCCGAATACGGTGCATGGAGTCGGCGTGACGGGTGGTACCTGACCAACGGCTTTCGGATCCGGGTGATCCATTGCTTCTGGACCTTCGAGTCGATCGAGGAGGCTCGAGCGTTCCTCGGGGACGTCTTCGGCGAGGCGGGCGAACGGGTCGGAGAGAGTCTCAAGCGGCCTCGTCTGAGCTACAACGTGGCGATCTACCACCGGACTCGCGGTGGCGCCGAACCGCGGGCCTGATCGGCGTCCGCTGGT
The DNA here is from genome assembly GCA_039931975.1 of Chloroflexota bacterium. Taxonomy (GTDB): domain Bacteria; phylum Chloroflexota; class Limnocylindria; order Limnocylindrales; family CSP1-4; genus Chersky-267. Next base: position 41,952 of record JBDTQW010000003.1, read on the forward strand.
ACGCTCCGACGGTGACGACCCGACAGGTCCGGCCTTGACCGTTCCCAACGACCGGCGCTACCTCGTCGACGACGACCCCGGCTATGCCGACCCCGGCTACGCCGAACCCGGCTACGACCCCGGCTACGCCGACCAGAACGAACCCCCCGAATGGCCGGCGCCCCGGCCGCGGCGGCGGCGGATCACGCCCCTTCGGGTGACGCTCGGGATCGCCCTGCTCGTGTCGCTCGCGGTCGTCGGGTACGGCCTCGTCGCCCGCGACGCAACGCAGTTGCCGATGCTGACGGCCGGCGAGTTCATCAGCGGGATCGTCTTCGGCCTGTTGGCCCTCGCCGGCGCCTGGGCGGCCTACAGCCGGTCACGCGAAGGCTCCCCCGGCCGAGCGCTCGTCTACGCCGTGATGGGCGGCATCGCCGCGCTGCTCGCGGCGGGCTCCTTGGCATTCGCGATCATCCTGGCCCTCACCCTGGGCAAGTAGGCGCAGGCGGACCGAGCGGCCTACGTTGGTGCGACCGGCTGCCCTGCGTCGGGTGGGTGGCCGGGGGCCCTCTGCTAGACTCGGCGACGCTCGCCCCCATCGTCTAGAGGCCTAGGACGCCACCCTTTCAAGGTGGAGATCAGGGGTTCGAATCCCCTTGGGGGCACCAGGCTCCAGCACCCGTCCACTCGGCCGGACCTCGAGCCGGACGCGATGCTACGATCGGGCCAATGGAGATCATGGGTGTCCACATCCGGACGATCGTCAAGGACAACGTCGCGACCCGCTGCGACGGCTGCCAGGAGGTCATCCAGGGCACGCCCTGGCGGATCAACCTGCTCGACATCGTGTCGCCCGAGGCGGCGGCATCATGGACCGAGCGGCCCGCGATCAATCCCGGTCCCTTCCAGTTCCATTCAGATCCGACTCACGTTCGTCGCTGGATGGCGGCCAAGGGCTACCTGTTCTGTCGCCGGGGCGAGGTCCGCGAGCTGATGCGGCCGGTGCCCATCCCGGGAGACGGGCCGCAGTGGGGACTGTGCGACGGCCTCCATCGCGATGACCACGAGTTCGTTCCCGCCTGACATCCGAGTCGACCTGAGCGACGAGCCATGAACCTGACCATCCTGTTGCCCGCGCTGACCTCGATCCTGGCCCTGGTCTTCGGCGTCCTCCTGCTCGACCAATGGCGCGAGCGCCGGCGGGCCTACCAGCTGATCTGGGCGGTCGGGATGCTGTTCTTCGGGATCGCCTCGGGCTGCGAGGCCATCGCCGCGATCGGGGCCTGGGACGAGCTGCTCTATCGGACCTGGTACCTCACCGGGGCGGTCTGGACGGCGGGCTGGCTCGGGCTTGGAACGGCCTTCCTGCTCGGGCGCACGCGGTTCGGCTACACCTTCGCGGTCTGCCTCCTGCTTGCGGGGGTGTTCACCCTGCTGACGCAGCGCCGGTACGACTACCCGGGGGCCGGCAGTGCCCCCGTCCTCTACCTGATCGGCGCCATCGTCCTGGCCGTTGCCGTCGCGGTCGAGACGTACTTCGCCAATGAGCGCTGGCCGGTGCTGGCCGCGGTCGCAGTCGGCGGGGCGACCGCATTGAGCCTGGGGATCATGGTCACGACGACCTTGGCGGCTCCCGGGTACGCACTCGATCCTGCCACTGGCGTCCCGATCGGCGACCTGTTCCCCGGGACGCTGCGCCTGCTGACCCCGTTCATGAACATCACCGGAGGATTCGCCCTGATCCTGGGTGCGGCGTTCTCGGCCTACGTGTTCATGCCAAAGCGTCGCCGGCTCGATTACTCGCTCGATCCGAACCAACCGGGCGACCAGTTCCTCTTCAACCTGCTCATCTCGCCGGTCGCGATCGTGGTCAACTTCCTCGCCTCGATCCCCGTTGCCATTCGCGCGGCCGTGGCGGGCCGGATCAGCAGTCGGGTGCCGTCCACGATCCTCATCGCGATCGGCGGCCTGCTCGCAAGCGGCGGCGACGCGCTCAACCGGTTCGGGATCACCGAATACTTCCAGGTCGGCAAGTTCCTGGCCGTGTTGTGCCTTCTGGCGGGCTTCCTGGTCTCGACCGAGGTCTTCCGCGAGATCCGGGTCCCGTTCACCCGCATCCGTCTCCGTGCGGCGCGCCGGGATACCGCGAGCGAGGTGTCCGCCGACTGACCCGGCCCGGAAGCCCAGCTCGCTACGCTTCGGCGATGCAGATCGACGGCCGTCGGGCGACGCTGGGGACCCTCGCAGTCGTCATCGCCGCCTCACTTTTCGGGATCCTCGGCCCCGTCTCGCGACTGGCCGGTGACCGAGCCGGAATCGAGACGCTCGCGTTCGTCACCTGGCGGTCGCTGCTTGGGGCGGTCGTGGTGGGCTGTCTCCTGGCGTTCCGCATGTCGCGCGGGCAACCGATCGTCGGGGTTCGGGCGATGTCGGTCCGGGCGCGCTCGTCGCTGCTCGTAGCGGCCGTCAGCGGGGTCATCCTCAACCTGGCCATCTTCATCGCATTTGCCCGAGTCACCGTTGCCCTCGCGCTACTCGGCTTCTACACGTATCCCGCCCTGGTCACGCTCGCCGTGATCCTCATCGAGCGGCGCCGTCCGGACCGGATCCAGCTCGCGGCCCTGGCCATGGCCACGGCGGGGATGGCGATCGTCCTCCTCGGCGGGGTGGATCCCGCCTCGGGCCTCTCCTTCGACGTGCTCGGTCTCGTCCTGGCCCTCGTCGCCGCGGTCGCCCAGACCGTATTCGTACTGGTCAGCCGACACGGCTATGCAGCGGTCCCGATCGATCAGGCGTCGTTCGTGGTGCTTGCCGGCGGGGCCCTCGGCTTCCTGGCCATCGCCCTGCTGACCGGCACGGGCCCTGCCATCGTTAGCCCAGTGTCCAACCCGATCGCATGGTCCTACCTGGTCGCCGGCGGCGTGCTCGGCGCCGGGATCCCGACCACACTGTTCCTGCTCGGGATCCGCTGGATCGGCGGAGTCCGGTCGGGGATCCTGGCACTGCTCGAGCCCGTCGTGGGTGTGCTCCTGGCGGCGATCCTGCTGAACGAATTGCTCCGACCGATCCAGCTGCTCGGTGGCGCCCTCGTCCTCTCCGCGGCGTTCCTCCTGCAGCGGACGCCGTCGCAGCCGGGCCCGCAGGCCGGGCCAGGGAGCGACGCTCGGCAGGGCCCTGCCGGACAGAGCGGCGAGGCGTCCGCCGAAGCCGCGGGAGCCCAGCCGCCGCCCCTCGTCTGACCGGTTGCGAAGGCCCTCGGGGGTATACTCGGCCGGTCCACGAGCGCTGTCCATCCGAGGTTCGATGCGAGTCCGCAAAGCCGTCTTCCCCGCCGCCGGATGGGGCACCCGCTTCCTGCCGGCCACGAAGGCGCAGCCCAAGGAGATGCTCCCTCTCGTCGACAAACCAGTCATCCAGTACGCGGTCGAAGAGGCCGTCGCCGCCGGCATCGAGCAGGTCATCATCGTCACCTCGAGCCAGAAGCGAGCGATCGAGGACCACTTCGACCTGTCGTATGAGCTCGAGCACCTCCTCGAGGAGCGCGGTGACGTCGAGATGCTTCGGCGCATCCGCCACATCAGCGACCTGGCTCAGATCGCCTACGTCCGCCAGAAGGAGCAACTCGGCCTCGGCCACGCCGTGCTGATGGCCAAGGAGCTGATCGGCCACGAGCCGTTCGCCGTCATCCTGTCCGACGACGTGCTGGTCTCGGATCGACCGGTGATCGGTCAGCTGATGCACGTCTACGACCAGACCCACGCCTCGGTCATCGCGGTCACCGAGGTAGCCCATGACGAGACCGGGCGCTACGGGGTCATCGATCCCGAGCCGGCCGGCGATGAGCTCGACCACGGACGACTCCACCGAGTGAAGGGCGTGGTGGAGAAGCCCGATCCGTCGGTGGCTCCCTCGAACCTGGCGATCATCGGGCGCTATGTCCTGACCCCGAAGATCTTCGACAAGCTGGAGCAGACGCAGCGCGGGACTGGAGGCGAGATCCAGCTGACCGATGCGATCGAGGCGCTGATGGTCGAGCAGGCCGTCTATGCCTACGAGTTCGAGGGGACCCGCTACGACGCCGGGACGACGATGGGCTGGCTCAAGGCCTCAGTTGAGCTCGCCCTCCAGCGGCCCGAGCTGTCGGCCGAGTTTCGGGAGTACCTGGCCAACCTCGCGCTCTGAGTCGTCCCCGCCCGGCGAGGTGCGGGCGGGCGCCGAGCATCCGCCGTCACCTCGGCCGCCGAGCATCCGTCCCGGGTGGGGTACGATGCCGGCCGGCACACGCACGGTCCGACGGTCGCGGGCTGACTGGCGTGATCGACGCGCGGGCCATCCTTGGCGACAGGCGACGCGCGCTACACCAATGACAGCATCGAGGGATCAAGCTTGGCGGAGATCGGAAGCGTCCTTGGAGGTCGATATCGCCTCATCGAGCTGCTCGGCCAGGGCGGCATGGCGACCATCTTCCGCGCCACGGACAGCCAGCTCGGCCGCGACGTCGCGGTCAAGGTCCTTCGCCCCGAGTACGGTCGGGATCCCGACTTCACCGCCCGCTTCCGGATGGAGGCGCAGGCGGTCGCCTCGCTGAGCTCGCCGAACATCGTGGGCGTCCACGACTTCGGGATGGATCCGGCCGGGCCATTCATCGTCATGGACTACGTCGACGGCGAGGATCTGGCCACGCTGCTGCGCCGAACCGGCCCCCTTTCGGGGCCCCGAACGGCCCGGATCGCCGCCGAGGTCGCCCGCGGACTCGCCGCGGCCCATGCCCGCGGGATCGTCCATCGCGACATCAAGCCGGGCAACATCCTGCTCGCCCAGGACGGTCGGGTCCAGGTGGCCGACTTCGGCATCGCCCGGGCGATCGCAGAGGCCCAGATGACCCTGCCGGGGACCACCCTCGGGTCGGTCCAGTACATGAGCCCGGAGCAGGCCCGGGGCGAGACGGCGACCGAGCGCTCCGACATCTACTCATTGGGTGTCGTGCTCTTCGAGATGCTCGCCGGCCGACGTCCATTCGAAGGCGACAGCGCCGCGTCGATCGCCATGGCGCGCCTGACCCCGCCCGTGCCGATGCCGTCCGCCTACCGGTCCGGGATCCCGCCGGTCCTCGAGGCGATCTGCCGCAAGGCGATGGCGATCGACCCGGCCGAGCGCTTCCAGACCGCCAGCGCGATGGCGGCGGCACTCGAGGACCAGCTCTCGGATCGGGCTGCCGGTGCCGCTGCGGCGGCGGGGCTTGGTGCGGCCGTTGCGGCCCCGACGGTCGCCGCGGGCGTGGCCCGACCCAATCCGACCAGGGGCATCCCCTACGGGCCGGAGGCCTACGCCGCGGCCGGTAACCGGAACCCGCCACCGCCACGCGGGTCGCGGGCCCTGCCGCCCGAGGACGATCGCGACGAGGGTGGCTCCGGCGCGTGGGCCTGGATCGCCGGCCTGCTCGGGCTGGGCATCCTGGCCGCCGTCGGCTTCCTCGCCTTCAAACTCCTGACCGGTGGATCGGCGCCGACCGCGGAGCAGGTGGTCGTACCCGACTTCGTCGGCCAGACCCTCGAACAGGCCAGGCCGCTGGCCGATGCCAAGGGTCTCGCCCTAGTGGCCTCCAAGTTCGTCAAGAGCAACGATCAACCCGAGGGCACGATCACCGAGCAGGACCCCGCGGCCGATGCGTCGGTCGCGAAGGGCGCCACGATCAACGTCACGGTCGTCACCGGCCAGGCGCTGGTCGCCGTGCCCGACCTCCGCAACAGGCCACTCGCCGAGGCGCTCACGCTGCTCGTCACGAATGGCCTGACGCCGGGTGCCCAGACCGACGCATTCGACCCGGTGGTGCCGCTCGGCACGGTCATCTCGACATCGCCGTCCACCGGCACGCAGGTAGCCACCGGCACGATCGTCGACTACGTCCTGTCGAAGGGCCCGGAGCCCACGCCGACGCCCTCGCCCACACCGGAGCCGACACCGACGCCGACGCCGGTGCCCACCGCCCCGCCGACCGCGACCCCGCTCCTCACCGTCGGCGAGTACCGCTGCCAGACGCTCGACCAGGCGACCGCCGACATCGTGGCCGACGGCTTCACCCTCGGGACCGTCACCGCCCAGCCCGCGGGCTACACCGCCGCCGGCGACTCGTTCGTGTACGAGCAGCTCCCGCTGCCGGGCAAGAAGCGAGCGGCGGGCACGCGGATCGATTTGAGCGTCTACGAACCCGGGTCGTATCCGTTCCCGACCTGCCCGCCCGGCCCGTAACCGGCGGACTCCTCAGGCTCAGGCGTCGATCTCGACCCAGAATCGGGAGGGTGGATCGAGTCCAGGGTCGGTGCCCAGCGGCAGGCCGTCGGCGTCGGTCGGCCCGAACGGGCGTTCGCCGGCGGCGGCCTCGATCGGGAGTCGCTCCGCGACCAGTGTCGTCGGGGCGGTCCAGCAGGCCCTGATCTCGTCTCCGACCAATGGGCTGCGTCCTCGATCGAGACCGCAATACCCGCTGGCACCGAAGACAGCGTGGCGGAAGTTGGCGCAGGTCGCGCAGCTCGTGCTCGAGCGCCGGCAGACCCAGCAGCGCGCGGCCTCGGCCTGGGGTGTCCCACAATGGGGGCAGCGCCACATCGGCATGGGCCCGATGGTAGCTGCGCGGTCAGGCGCTGTCGAGTCCGTGTCCGCGAGCCGGACCGGCTATCTCGCGACGTTGATGAAGGTCTTGTCCGTCGTGTCGCCGAAGTCCTTGGTGTGGACCAGGGCGGCCGCAACGCCCCGCCCCACGGATGCCCTGGGGATGGTCACCCGCCAGTTGACCCGACCCGAAGCGTCGGTCGTCAAGGTCCGCGTGATCGGTCCGACGCCAGGCGGAGTCAGGGTGATCGTGACCGTCACGGCCTCGAGCGCGTGGCCGTCCGGGTCGTTCACGTCGACCGTCAACGTGACATCGGAAGGAAGCGACTTGCGCGAGAACTGGTAACGCGAGGCGGTGATCTGGGCGGTCAGCTTACCGGCGCCGCGCTTGACGTTGATGACCAGGACACCTTCGTTGTTGGCGGGATCGGTGGCCGTGATCCTGATCGAGTTGGAACCAGGCGCGATCGCCAGGACCAGGCGGAATGCGCCGTCATCGCCCGCATTCCCGGTGATCGAAGCGTTGTTGGCCACGTTCTTGGCCACTAGCGCGCTGCGGGCCTGGGTCTTGCCCACGAGGGTCACGGTCTTGCCGTTGACCACCGCGTCCTTGCCGGGCTTGCTGATCGTGATCTTCGGCTTGGTCGTGTCCAGGATGTAGGTCACGACCTTCGATCGCTCGCTCTCGTCGGCGTCGGTGACCAGGGTCGCGCTGAAGTCGTTGCGGCCCTTGGCCAGCGCCAGCCCGGGCACCGTGAACCCCGCGGTGGCACCGATGTCCTGCTCGGCGATCTGCTTCGGGCCCTGGTCTGGGAGGGTCCGGTAGATCCGGATCGCTGCCCCTTCCCGACCGATCAACCCGGTCGGGATGGTCCCCGTCAGGTCGACCGTCGTCTGGTTGGTATATGACTCCGCCGGGACGGACAGCGTCGGTGCATTCGGTGCCACGCGGAGCGTTGGGCTGGGACTGGGGGTGGTGGTGACCGAGAGGATGGTCTGCTCGAAGGTCCTGCTGATGGCGCCGACGACGTTGCCCAGGACACCGACCCCGGCGAACACCACGACGGCTCCGAGGGCGACCACCACCAGGGCCAGCCCGATCCTCAGGTAGGCTGGCATCGCCGAGCCACGCTCGATCTTGCGATGCGGCGCCAGGCGGTTGGGGGCCGTCGGCCGGAAGGTCGGACGCTTCGCCGGCGCTGCGCGGCCCGTCGATGGTGGACGGGGTCGCACCTGTGAAGAGCGTTGGCGCCGGGTCGTCATCGGGCCCCATTGTCGCACGGCACGTCCGATCCGCCGCAATCCTTGCCGCCCAGCGCGTTGTACTCTGGCGCGGTGAGCGGCCGTCCGGTGGCGTCCGCCGATTCAGAGGCGCGCGTTGCAGGCCCGAAACACCAGGAAGCCCCAGTCAGCCGGTGCGACCGGACGTCCGTCGTTCGGCATCGGACCCATCGCCCGGGTGGCCACGGCGCCACCACCGGACCTCTCCGCTCGGCCCGGCTACCCGGCCCTCCCGGTCCTTGGCCGGGGCGGTGCCTTCGGTCTGCCCAACCTGCGCCGGAATGTCTGCCCCCACTTCTATATGACCGGGACCCGCGGGGCGATCCCTATCCAGGCGCCGCACATGCTCAAGGCGCTCATCCGCCAAGACGCCAACGTCTCGCGCTGCCAGCTCCGCGGCGGGGTCCACCTCGAGGGGGGCTACGTCAACGATGTGTGCCTGACTCCGCGGTTCAACCAATGCGTCTTCTATGAGGACGAGCTGTCCAGGGAGTGACGTGAGCGCCCTCACCTACGAGGAGGCGCTCCGGGCCCTCCAGGAACGCGGCCGCTTCGGGATCCGGCTCGGGCTGGGCCGTACCAGGGCCTTGCTGCGCGAGCTCGGCGATCCCCAGCTCGAGTTCCGCGGGGCGCTGGTCGCCGGCACCAACGGCAAGGGGAGCGTGCTTGCCCTGGCCGGTTCGGCGCTGCGGGCCGCCGGATTCCGCATCGCCGAGACGCCCAAGCCCCATTTGGTCAGCTATCGGGAGCGGCTCCAGGTCGACGGTCGGCTGGTGGACCCGGCCACCTTCGCCCGGCTCGTCGGCGAGGTCCTCGAAGCGGCTGACACGGTGGGCCGCCGTAGCCTCGGCCAACCGACCGAGTTCGAGCTCCTGACCGCGGTCGCCTTCCGTTGGTTCGCGGAGATGCAGGTCGATCTGGCCCTGGTCGAGGTCGGGCTGGGCGGTCGCCTCGACGCGACCCACGCCTGGGACGGCGGGGTGGCCGCGATCACCAACGTGGACCTCGACCATACCGACCGCCTCGGCCCGACGGTGACCGCGATCGCCCGCGAGAAAGCGGCGATCATCGAGCGCGGCGACCTGGCGGTGACGGGGGCGACCGGCGACGCGTTGCAGGTCGTCCGCCGACGGGCCCATCGACTCGGGGTGCCCCTGACCGAGGTCCTCCCGCCGCCCGTGACCGGCTGGGACCGCGACGGGATCACGGTCGCGCTGCCGCGCCTGGGCGAGACCCGGATCGGCCTGCGCGGACGCCATCAGGCCGCCAACGCCGCCGTCGCAGACGCCGTCCTCGACGCGCTCGCGCTCGCCGGCATCGCCGCCGTGTCAGGCGACGCTCGCCGCGAGGGATACGCGGGGACGCGCTGGCCGGGCCGGCTCGAGCTCATCGAAACGACCGCCGGATCCAGCGACGGCACAAGGCGCGAAGTCCTCCTCGACGGTGCCCATAACCCGGCCGGGGCGGCGGTCCTTGCTCGAGCGCTCGACGACCTGCGACCGACGCTCCAGGGTGGCGACGAGCCGGAACCCCCGCCGATCACCCTGCTCCTCGCGACGATGGCCGACAAGGACGTCGCCGGGGTCCTCGCCGCGCTCGCGGCTTCGCCGATCGCCCGTGCGGCCCACGTCGTGTGCACCCAGGTAGACCACCCGAGGGCGATGCCCGCCGCCAGCCTGGCCAGGGGTTGGGCCGCGGTCGCCCCGGGATCCCATCCGGACGCGGTCAGGCCGGTGGCGGCCGCATTGGAGCGGGCGCTGTCGACGGCTCGCGGACCCGTGGTGGTGGCTGGGTCGCTGTACCTGGTCGGTGCCGTTAGGGCAATCCTCGTCGACGAGCCCGAGCTACGCGATGATGTAGCCCCGGGCGCTCCCACCAGGGCAGTCGGACCCGAGGCGCTGGCCGCGGTCCGATGACTGACGCGCCGGCGGCTATGTTGGGTACGACCGTCATCGGCGGGCGGCCGTTCTCGTGGGGCGAGCGGACCTACGTCATGGGCATCCTCAACGCCACCCCTGATTCGTTCTCCGGTGACGGCCTGGTCCGGGTGGGTCGATCCGACGCGATCGCCGCCGCCCTCGAGCTGGCTGCCCAGATGGCGGGCGAGGGTGCCGATCTGCTCGACATCGGCGGCGAGTCGACCCGCCCTGGCCATGCGGCCGTGGACGAGGCCGAGGAGCTCCGCCGGGTCGTCCCGATCGTGGCCGCCGTCCACGCCGCGCATCCCGACTTGCCGATCAGCGTCGACACCACGAAGCCGGCGGTCGCCGCGGCCGCCCTCGACGCCGGGGCGGCCATGATCAACGACGTCTGGGGCGTTGCCGAGGACGACGCTCTGGCCCGCCTGGCGGCTAAGCGCGAGGCGCCGATCGTCCTGATGCACAACCGGGTCGAACCGATCTACGAGGACCTCATGACCGAGATCGTGGCCGATCTCCAGCGGGCGATCGACCGGGCGCTCCGGGCCGGCTGCCGCCGGGACGCGCTGATCGTCGATCCCGGTTTCGGCTTTGGCAAGACCCCGGAGCACAACCTGGTGCTGCTCCGCGAGCTCGACCGGCTGCGGGTCCTGGGGCGGCCGATCCTGCTCGGCGCGTCCCGGAAGTCGACCCTTGGACGCATCCTGGATCTGCCGCCGGAAGACCGGCTCGAGGCGACCCTGGTCACGACCGCCCTCGGCATCGCCGCCGGCGTGGACATCGTCCGGGTCCACGACGTGGAGGGCAATGTCCGTGCCGCCAGGACGGCCGACGCGATCGTCCGGGGCGGAAAGCTCTCGTGAGCGACCGCGTCATCCTCCACGACATGGTGTTCATGGGCCGCCACGGCGTGCTCGAGCAGGAGCGACTCGTCGCCCAGCCGTTCCACGTCGACGTCGAGCTGAGTCTCGATCTCCAGGGGGCCGGAGTCGACGACGACCTGGCCCGGACCGTCGACTACGGGGTCGTGTTCGAGACCTGCCGGAGCATCGTCGAGTCGACCAGCTTCCGGCTGATCGAGGCGGTCGCCGAGGCGATCGCCCACGAGCTCCTGATCGATTTCCCGATCGACGAAGTCACCGTCCGAGTGCGCAAGCCGAACGCCCCGATCGAGGGTGAATTCGCCTACGCGGGCGTGGAGATCCGCCGGCGCAGGGACGTTCGGGGTCGGAGTCGACCCTAGAGGTCCGCGGGGCGGACGCCCAGGGTGACCTTGACCTCGAGCTGCTGGCCGTTGCGCAGCAGGCCGACGGTGACCGTCCGCCCTGGCGCGAACTGGGTCAGGACCGAGTCGAGCGGGTGCTCGGTGTCGATCGCCTGGCCTTCGATGCTGACGATGATGTCCTCGGCCCTGATCCCGGCAGTGTCGGCCGGGCCACCCGGGACGATCGCCGGAACGGTCTGGCCGTTGGCGCCCTGGCCGTCCGCGACATAGGCACCCTCATGGACCGACAGCTTGAGCTGGGTGGCTCGCTGCAGGTCGAGCATCTCGTATCGGATGCCGACGTACGGTCGGGCGAGCTTCTGGCCGGCGACGGCCTGCTCCATGATCGGTCGGGCGATGTTGATCGGGATCGCGAAACCGATCCCGTTGGCATTCGCGGCGACCGCGGTGTTGATCCCGATCACATTGCCGCCGGCATCCAGCAGCGGGCCGCCGCTGTTGCCCGGGTTGATCGCCGTGTCGGTCTGGAGCAGGTTGTTGATCCGGCCGCTGTCGACGGCGATGCTCCGGCCGGTGGCCGAAAGGATGCCGCTGGTGACCGTGCTGGTGTACGTCCCCAGTGGGCTGCCGATGGCGATCGTCGTCTGGCCGACCTTGAGGGTCGAGGAATCGCCGATCGCGGCGGTGGGCAGGTCGGTCGCATCGACCTTGACGATGGCCAGGTCGGTCAGGGTGTCGATCCCATAGATCGTGCCGTCGAACCGGCGCCCGTCCTTGAGCTCGACGGTCAGCTTGCCACCGCCGGACACGACGTGGCGGTTGGTCAGGATCCAGCCGTTCTTGTCATAGATGATCCCGGAGCCGATCCCCTCGGTGGCCGTGGGGTCGATGTTGTTGGGGTTGGTCGTGCTTACGATCCTGACGACCGCCGGGCTGACCCTGGCCGCGACATCGATGATGGCCGAGGACTCATCGATCTTGACCGGTTGGGCGGCGCTGGTGGTCTGGCCGCCGGGGACGGTGGCGGTGGCAGCGGGCCGATCGAGAGCGCCACTGGCGCGCAGCGTGAAGTAGGTGCCCCCGGATGCGAGGATGGCGGCGATCACCGCGGCGGCCAGGACCTGGCCGAGCACCCCGCTCGTACGCCGCCGGCTGGTGGGGCTCGCCATGGTCGCCGTCGCCGAGGCGGCGGTCGGCTCGAACCACGCCTCGGGGGTCGGCTGGACCGGCCGCTCCCAGGCGATCCGGTCACGGTCGACCCGGTCGGGCTGGGGCGAGAAGACCGCGGGATCGGGCTGCGTTTCGGGCGCGGCATCCGGCAGCGGTGCGGTCGGCTCAGGGATCGGCGCGCCGGTCGTGCTTATCCGTGCCGGCGTGACGTGGCTCGGCGCCGCCGGGGGAGTGCCGGGAGTGGCAGGCGCTGAGGGTGCCTGGTCGGCGGGGTCGTACGGCTCGGTCGGTCGTTCGTTCATGGCTCCGGATGCGCTCCTGGGGGTCGCGGTCTCTGGCCGATGCGGCCAGCGTTGGCAGTGGACCTCAGCCTGAGGGTCCGGGGTTCAGTCATGACGCTGGGGATGGTGAAGAATCCGCTACCTCGCCCGGCGTCGTATCCGACCTGGTGGCGAGGCCACCCTCGTCGACCGGCGCTGTCCTTGTCTCGTCCAGGCTGCGCGGATCCCTGGGCAGGATCACCGTGAACGTCGTTCCGGACCCGAGCCGGCTGTCGACGGTGACCCGGCCCGCGTGCAGGTCGACGATGGACTTGACGATGGCCAGGCCGAGGCCGCTCCCGCTCGCGCGCGCCTCGTGGGCCAGGGTTCCGCGATAGAACCGCTCGAAGATCTGGGGCAGCTCCGAGGTATCGATGCCGACACCGGTATCGCGCACGACGATCAGGGCGCCCTCGGCATCGGCCGCCAGCTCGACCGCGACCGAGCCGTCCCGTGGCGTGAACTTCACGGCATTGCCCACGAGGTTGGTGACGACCTGGCCGATCCGCTGGGGATCGTGGCGGACCCGGACCGGGTTCGGCGGCAGACTGAGGCTGAGCCGGAGGCCACGCCGCTCCGCGCTGGCCTGGGCCTGCTCGACTGCCGACTCCACTGCCGCTCGAAGGTCGTCCGGGCGCAGGTCGAGCAGGACCAGCCCGGAATCGAGCTTGGACAGCTCGAGCAGGTTCTGGGCGAGCCAGTCCAGACGCTCGAGCTGCTGGCGGGTCGACTCCAGGAACTCCGCGCGTGTCTCCGGGTCGTCGCCGGCTGCCTCGCTGAGCAGCTCGTTGGACATCCGCAGGGCGGTGATCGGGGTGCGCAGCTCGTGCGACACGTCGGCCAGGAAGTCCCGGCTCCGGTCGCGATCGCGGCGGATGATCCCGACGCTCTCCTCGAGCCGGTCGGCCATCGCGTTGAACTGGCGGGAGAGCTCGGAGATCTCGATCGCGCCCGTAGCCGCGAGGCGGGTCGGGACCCGGCTGCCGAGCTCACCTCGCTCGAGGTCACGGGCCGCCGTCGTCAATCGGCGGAGTGGGGTCGTGAACCGCCGGGCGAGCAGCGACGCGACGGCCACCGAGATCAGGAACGCCACGAGACCGACCACCAGGAACAGGCCCGTCACGGCGGTGAGGGTCGAGGCCCGGAAGGTATACGGGTTGGACAGGGTCACCTCGATCGCCCATTGCGACCGAGGGGTAACGCCGGGTGGGATCATCGTGGGTTCGGCCACGAGAGAGTCCTGGGCCTGGCCCCGCTTGGGCGGAGCGGTCAGCCGGACCAGGAAGACACCATTCGGGGCCGGTACCACAGAGATCCGACCGTTGGCCCCGGCGGTCGGGGTGCCGACCCGGATGGTGATGTCCGCCTGGGCGACCTTGTTCGCGATGTCCTGCATCAGCGGATCGTTGAAGAAGGCGACCGCCCTGGGCGTCAACCGGTCATCCGGGGTCACGATCAGGCCGTCGATCGTCGTCATCGCCAGGGTCAGGATCACCGCCGTCGACGTCGTTCGGCCCTCGAGGTTGATCCGTTCCTGGTCCAGGAAGTAGTCGTCGAGACGGAGGATCACCGCCGGCCCGACCATCAGCAGGGTCAGGGTCACCACCGAAACGAATCCGAGCGTGACTCGGCCCTGGAACGTCCTGGGCACAAGCCGGCGGAACGGTCCCGGCAGACGGGTAGCCCCGGCGACTGGCGCCGCGTTCGGCTCAGCGCTCGGCGAAGGCGTAGCCCGCACCCCGGACGGTGAGCACGAAGACGGGGTTGGAGGGGTCGTCCTCGATCTTCTCGCGAAGATGGCTCACGTGGACGTTGATCGTCTTCTCGTCCTGGTCGAGCGCTTCGTAGTCGCGCAGGAGCTCCAGGAGCTCGCGACGTGAATACACCCGGCCGGGCCGGCTGGCCAGATGACGCAGGATCTCGAACTCTGTGGCGGTCAGGCCGACCCGCCGATGCCCACGCTGGACGCGTCGTCGCTCCAGGTCGATGAGCAGGTCGCGATGGCGGATCACCCTTCCGCCGGCCGCGTCCGCGAGGTCGCCGTACGCGCGGCGCAGGAGGGCCCGGATCCGGCTCATCAGCTCGCGCAGACCGAACGGCTTGGTCAGATAGTCGTCCGCTCCGAGCTCGAGGCCGATCACCTTGTCGACCTCATCGTCGCGGGCGGTCAGGACCAGGACCGGAGCCTTGGAGCCGGCGGCGCGCAGTCGGCGAAGCACCTCGAAGCCGTCGATCCCGGGCAGTCGGACGTCGAGGACCACCAGGTCGGGCGCCTGGCCCGTCCCGAACTCGAGGCCCTCCTCGCCGGAGCGAGCCACGACCACCTCGTAGCCCTCCTGCTGGAGGGCGAACTGGATGCCGCGGGCGACGGCGAATTCGTCCTCGACGATCAGGATGGTGGCGGCCATGGCCGTGATGCTACCCTGAACCGCCCTGCGCGGCCCGAGAGGTCCGATGGCGGCCTGTGCTACCGTGCGCGATGCACCAACGGACGGAGGATCCCCGACTCATGGCCACCGATCGGCCGACTCTGGCCGCCACCAAGCGAGATGTGCTGGGCAAGCGCGTCGCCAGACTGCGCAAGGCAGGCGTGCTGCCGGCGGTGGTCTACGGCCACGGCGTCCCCTCGCAACCGCTTTCGCTGGATGGCCACGAGTTCGAGCTGCTCCACCGGAAGGTCGGTCAGAACGCCCTGGTCGACCTGTCGGTCGAGGGCACGAAGGCCACCCCCGTGCTGGTCCACGGGATCCAGCGCGACCCGGTCTATCGTCGGATGCTCCACGTCGACCTGTTCGCGGTCCGCATGACCGAGGAGCTGACCGTCGAGGTGCCCCTGATCACGGTCGGCGAGTCGGTCGCGGTCGAGAAGCTCGGCGGGACGCTCCTGCACATGCTCGACAGCGTCCGGATCCGGGCGCTGCCGGACCACTTGCCGCAGTCGATCGATCTGCCCATCGATTCGTTGGTCGACTTCGAGGCCACCGTCCGCGTCCGCGACCTGAAGATCCCGGCCGACGTCACCCTGCTCACCGACCTCGATGAGATCGTGGCCCGCGTCCAGCAGCCGCGGATCGAGGAGGAAGAGCCGGTCGTTGCCGAGGTCGAGGGCGAGGAGGGCGCCGAGGGCGAAGTCGCCGAGGGCGAGGGCGCCGAGGATGGCCAGCCATCGAGCGGGGACGCCGAGGAGAGCTAGTCCCGGAGGAGGTCAAGGTCGCCGGGCGACCACCTCGACCACGGGTGCCCGCCATACGAACGCATCGGCTGGCAGGCGGGCGAGGCGAGCGGCTGCCCGCTCCCTGAGCCGCTGCCGAAGGTCCGCGTCGAGGTCGGCGAAGACGTCCTGCTCGGCGTAGTTCTCGAGGAACTCGAGGTACGTCGCCGGATCGTAGTGATGGACCAGCTGCGTCTCGTCCGCCCGGACATCGCGGAAACCCGCCCGGCGCAGCTGGGCCGCGGCGGCGGGCGCCGAGCGGAAGTCACCGCTGAGCGGCTCCTGGTCCTGACCCTCGGGATCGATGTCCAGGTCCTCGAGTGCCGCGTCGAACGCCTCATCCGGCTCGAATCGATCGCGCTCGTCGGCGACGAGCCAGGTGACCGAGGCGAACCAGCCGTTCGGGCAGAGTACCCGCCGGATCTCGCGCAGGCTGGCGGTCCGATCCGCTACCAGCTGGAGCATGAACGAGGCGACCACGAGATCGAACGACCCATCCGCAAAGGGCAGCCGAGCGGCATCACCGGCGACCAGCTCGAGCCGATCTCTCTGGTCGGCCGTCAGGGCGAGCGCGGCCTCGCGGCGGGCGATGCCGAGCATCCCGTTTGACGCGTCCAGGCCCACGACCCGGGCGGTCGGCCAGCGTCGCACGGCCGCCAGGGCGAGCACGCCAGTGCCCGTCCCGATGTCAAGGACTCGCCCCGGCGGATCGATGTCGGTCTGGAGGGCGAACCGTTCGATGAGGCGCGAGGCCGTCGGCGCGAGGACCGGTCCCCACCAGGTGCCGTAGCGGTCGGCCCAGACGTCGTAGCGCTCGGCGAGCGTTCCCATCGACCCGATCGTGCCACAGAGCGCGCCCACAGGTCCGACGGCTCGCTCGCCATCGGCCTGGAACCTGTCCCTCGTGCATGCCGGGGACGCGACTCGACGCGCTCCCGTCCCGTCAGCGGCTCGGCTCAGCTATCGTCGCGCCATGCGCCTGCCGATCGAGCCGCCCCTCGAACCTATGCTGGCCAAACCGTCGAACGGCCTGCCCGACGGGGACGGCTGGCTGTTCGAGCCGAAGTGGGACGGCTTCCGGGCGATCGTGTTCCGGGACGGCGACGAGCTGCTGACCCAATCGCGGGACCTGAAGCCACTCGACCGATATTTCCCTGAGCTGGCGGCGCCACTCCTGGCCGCCCTGCCGGAGCGATGCGTCCTCGACGGCGAGGTGGTCATCGTCGGGAAGGACGGTGCCCTGGACTTCGATGCGCTGCTCCTGCGGATCCACCCCGCCGAGTCGCGGGTCCGGATGCTGGCCGCGGAATCACCGGCGAGCTTCGTCGCCTGGGACCTGCTGGCGCTCGGCGATGACGACCTGCGGGCGATGCCCCAGCGCGAGCGTCGGGAGCAGCTCGAGTCGGTGCTCGGGGCGGCCGCCCCGCCGGTCCATCTCACGCCGGCGACGCGCGACCGCGCCCTCGCCGCCGACTGGTTCGACCGGTTCGAGGGTGCCGGACTCGACGGCGTCATCGCCAAGCGTCTCGACGCCGCGTACCAGCCCGGCAAGCGGGCGATGCTCAAGGTCAAGCATCAGCGTACGGCGGACTGCGTTGTCGCCGGATTCCGCTGGCACAAGGACGGGCCGGGGACGCTCATCGGCTCGCTCCTGCTGGGCCTGTACGACGACACCGGCATGCTCCACCACGTCGGGGTCACGTCGTCGTTCACGATGGCCCGGCGGGCGGAGCTCGTCGCTGAGCTGGCGCCACTGCGGGAGCGGGCCATGGACGGCCACCCCTGGGCGGAGTGGGCCCAGTGGGCCGAAGCGGCGGCGGCATCGGGCCAGCGTGTGCCCGGCGCGACCAGCCGCTGGAACCGCGGCCGCGACCTGTCCTGGGAGGCGCTCCGATCCGAGCGCGTCGTGGAGGTCGCCTACGACCACCTCCAGGGCGACCGCTTCCGGCACGGCACGACCTTCGTCCGGTGGCGGCCGGACAAGCGCCCCGAGGATTGCCGGTACGACCAGCTTGAGGAGACGCCGGCCTACGAGCTGTCGGCGATCTTCGGCCCCGACGAGCGTCGATGAGCCCGGTCAAGCGTCGATGAGCCCGGCCGAGCCCGGCCGACGCCTCCGCGTGGCGTTCTTCGGGGCCGGCGTGGCCAGCGTGACCAACAAGCGGGACAGAGAGTGAGGCCTTCGTCGACGCGGTCGAGGCGGGCGATCCGGATGGAGTCCTCGTGACCTAACGCGATGCGCTCGCGACCGATCGGCTCACGCGGAGTGTGGTCGCAAATGGCCGGCGTCGCCAGCTGATGGGGCGCCAACGCCCCCTGGTCAGAACCGCCGGACTCGTCGATCACCCCGGATGATCCGACGGCTTGTCGACGTCTGTCTCGTCGAGCTGACGCTGCGGCCCATTGGCGAAGCGGTCCCAGTCGAGCTCTGAAACGTGCTGCCACTCGCGCCAGTCGGCGATCTTGTCGTCGGCGCCGATCTCCACGATCACGGCGCCGTGATACCGCCGATGTCCTTCGTAGGTGTACTCGGCTGCTCCCGACTGGGCAGACTCGTCGAACAGGCGGCGATGCCAGGCGACCGACTGACCGGCCGGTGGCGGCTTGAAGAACGGGATCAGCTCCGAGCGGCTTCCGAATCGGTAGCGGGTCGGATCGCCGTATCGGACCTCGTCGGCAAACTCCGCGGCGACGGCCTCCGCATCTCCCCTCGTCCACCCGTCACCGAGGCGGTCCAACAACGCAAGGAACTCGGTTCGGGTCACGGCGAGTCGTGCGACTTGGTTCCATCGTCGGCTGAGGGCTCCGCCGCGTCCGAGGACGGCTTGGCGGACTTCGCCGCCTTCAATGCCTTCGAGGCCTCGATCCACGCCGCGCGATCGCCCTCCGGGTACTCGGTCATCGGGTCGTAGTCGGGATCGAGCGCCTCCTGGGGCGGCCGGTCGCCCTCGGCGACGTGGGTCAGGTTGACTCGGACCCGGGTCCACGTCGTCGAGCGACCACGCATCGAATCGACGAGGATATCGGCCGGCTCGAGCGCCACGGCCGCTTTGGGCCAGCGGTCCTTCCAGCGCTCGAGGCCGGCCAGGGCGTCGGCCTTCTTGGCCGCCCGCGAGATCTCGATCACCGGGATGGATGACTGACGACGACCGGTGGGAGTGGGCCGAGTGCCGGACCAGCGTCGCTCCAGCGCCGCGCGCGACTTCTCGCGTTCCGCCTCGGCCTCCGGCGTGTCGTAGTCCGCGTCCGGTCGGCGCTGCTTCGAGGGCTGCACGCGCGGCGGCTCGCCGGGCTGCTTGCGATACGTTGGCGGCCAGGGTGCGTCGCCGAGCCCCTCCGCCTCGTCCCGGGCCGACAGCTCCAGGAGCGCCTCCAGTGACCCGACTGCCTGGTCGATGCCGGCCCCGGGATCGCCGCGCTCGGCATACAGTGCTGGAACGGTGGCGAGGGTGAACGCCTCCGCCTCCGCGGTCGGGACCTCGTCCCATGCGAGGGGCATGGAAACGCGCGCGTCGGGTGTCGGCCTGACCGAGTAGACCGAGGCGACCGTCCGGTCCTTGGCGTTCTGGTTGTAGTCGAGGAAGACCCCGTGGCGCTCTTCCTTCC
>JBDTQW010000004.1:0-56210 GCA_039931975.1 Chloroflexota bacterium
GGCAGCCGCCGGACGGGGCGCCCCGCCCCTGGCTGCCAGGAGGGCGCGCTCGAGCTTCGAGCCGGGTGCCGATGTCAGGCCGTGGTGGCCGTCGAGGAGCCCCTGGAGCGGCGCGAGGTCGCCGGCCGAGCCCCGGGTGAGCTCGAGCTCGAGCTCGAGAAAACGCTCGGCGACCCGCCCGTGCGCCACCACGTCGACCTCGTCCAGACTGAGCTCGACCGCGGCAGCGCCGGTGGGCAGCTCGAGATCCCGCCGGCGCCGGAACTGGCGGATGGTGACCAGCTCCACCAGCGGCGCGTCGCCGCACAGCTCCAGGATCAGCGAACGCGCTGCGGACGCCGGCCAGCCGGCCACCTCGGAGGTGCGATCCGCGGGGCCCTCCAGCTCCTCGCGACGGTGGAGGGATCCCTGGCCCTCGATCGTGGACTTGAGGCTGACCACGGTCCCACCGGCCGAGGTCCTCAGGCGGGCCGCGAACCCCGCCCGGGCCAGGGCCCCGTCCGCTGAGTCGACGTAGCGGTCCTCGTGCTGGATCGGCTTCGGAGCGCCAGTGGGCCGGAAGCCGGCCAGCGAGTCGGCATTGAGCAGCCGCTCACCAACGCTCCGGTCGGCGACGGCGTACTTGAGCTCGATCTCGACGGGGCGCTCGACGGTCATGCCCGGGGATCCAGCGAGCCGACCCCGGCGCCGGGCCGGTGCGGTTGGCCGGTCTCGCGCGCCCCCTCGATGGCGATCCGCTTCATCTCAGCGAACGTGTCGAATCGCCCTTCCTTGCCGTCGAGCTCTTCCGTCCGCCGCCAGACGGCGTCGGTTCCGAGCTGCCACGATCGCCGGTCGTCGGCCAGCATGACCCCGATGATCTCCGCGATGCGAGCTGCGGCGTCGGGGTCCTCGATGGCCACCACGGCCTCGACCCGTCGGTCGAGGTTACGGTCCATCAGGTCGGCCGAGCCGATGTACCACTCCTGCCGCCCACCGTTGGCGAAGCCGTAGATCCGCGAGTGCTCCAGGAACTCGCCCACGATCGAGCGGACCCGGATCCGCTCGGACAGGCCCGGCACACCGGGACGGACTGAGCACATCCCGCGCACGATGATGTCGACGTCGACACCCGCCTGGCTCGCCCGGTAGATGGCCTCGGTCGATTCGGGGTCGACGATCGCATTGACCTTGATCACGATGCGGGCCTCCCGGCCGGCCGCCGCGAAGTCGATCTCGCGCTGGATCAGGCCCAGGATCCGGAAACGCAGGCTGTGCGGAGCGACGAGCAAGCGTCGGAAGTCCCGTTGGCGTGAGAGTCCCGTGAGGACGTTGAACAGGTCGGTCGCGTCGGCACCAAGCTCGGGTCGGCAGGACAGCAGCCCCAGGTCGGTGTACAGGCGGGCCGTCTTCGGGTTGTAGTTGCCGGTCCCGATATGAACGTAGCGCCGCAGGATCGAGCCCTCTCGGCGGACCACCAGGGCGAGCTTGGAGTGCGTCTTGAGCCCGACCAGGCCGTACACCACGTGCGCGCCGGCCTGCTCCAGCTTGCGCGCCCAGACGATGTTGGCTTCCTCGTCGAACCTGGCCTTGATCTCGACCAGGACGACCACCTGCTTGCCACGCTCGGCGGCCCGGATCAGGTCGCGCACGATCGGCGAGTCGCCCGAGGTCCGGTACAGGGTCATCTTGATGGTCAGGACCTCGGGGTCCTCGGCGGCCTGGGCGATGAACCGCTCGACGGAGGCCCCGAACGAGTCGTAGGGATGGTGGACCAGGATGTCGCCGGCGCGGGTGGCGGCGAAGACGTCCGCCGGTTCGTCGTCGTCGGGCGGGCTCAGCCGCGGCGGAACGACGGGCGTCCAGGGCGGCAGCTGAAGATCGGGCCGGTCGAGCCCGGCGACGGCCCAGAGGCCGCTCAGATCGAGCATCCCGGCGATCTCGTAGCAGTCGTCGGGACTCAGGCCGATCCCGTCGAGCAGGATCTTGCGGGTGGTCTCGGGCATGCTCCGCTCGACCTCGAGCCGGACCGCCTCGCCAAAGCGCCTGCGGCGGAGCTCCTCCTCGATGGCCAGGAGGAGATCACCGGCCTCGTCCTCCTCGATCGCCAGGTCGGCGTTGCGGGTCACCCGGAAGAGGTGAGCGTCGGTGATCTCCATGCCCGTGAACAGCAGGTCGAGGTTGTTGGCGATGACCTGGTCCAGCAGGACCCAGGTATGCGGCTCGACTTCGATGAGTCGGGGAAGGACCGCCGGCACCTTGACCCGCGCGAACTCGCGCTCGCCGCTCTCCGGGTCGCGCAGCCCGACCGCGATCGAAAGGCTCAGCGTGCTGATGTACGGGAACGGGTGCCCGGGGTCGACCGCGAGCGGGGTCAGGACTGGGAAGATCTCGTCAATGAAGCGTTCCCGGAGCTTGGTATGGTATTGCGGGATCTTGCCGTACTTGACGATCGCAACGCCCTGCTCGGTGAGTGCCTTGCGGATCTCGGCAAAGGCTGCCGAGTGCTGGACCATCAGGTCGCGAACGACCGGCCGGATGCGTTCCAGCTGCTCGGCCGCCGACAGGCCGTCGGGTGACAACCGGGCCGACCTGGCCGCCGCCTGTTGGCGGAGTCCCGCGACGCGGACCTGGAAGAACTCGTCGAGGTTGCCGGCGAAGATCGCCAGGAACTTCACTCGCTCGAGGAGCGGGTTGCGCGGGTCCCTGGCCTGGTACAGGACGCGGGCGTTCCAGTCCAGCCACGACAGCTCGCGGTTGATGTAGCCCAGATCCGCCTTCGTCGGCACCCGGCGCAGGCGAGTCAGACGGCTCTCGGCGCGTGCGGACCGGGCGGCGGACATCGGTCGTGTGGCTCCCAGGCGATCCCACGGACGGGGCGTGCCCGATCGGCACCGGGGCGCGCGCGTCGGTGGCCGACTAGGTTAGCACGGCCAGATTGCGCTTCCACACGGAACGGACGTCCTGGGTTCGGCGGGCCGTCAGTCCTCGGCCACGTAGCGGCGCTCGCCGGTCCGCGGGTCGGCGAAGACGCGCATCCGGCGCTGGCTGGTGGGGTCCACGAAGACCTCGACAGTCGGTGCGAAGCGCGGTTCCAGCGTGCCGGGCGGCTCGCCGCCGCCGGGCCCGATCGGGTCGCCGGTCCGCTCGGCGGCCTCGCTGCGATAGCGGGTGCGCTCGAACAGCAGGAGGACCATGGCCGCCCCACCCAGGATCACGAAGCCAAGCCCACCGCTGCCGGGGCCGACCGATCCGAGCAGGGCCAGCCCGGCCAGGATGACCAGCGCCGCACAGGCGAACAGCACCGCGCGGCTGGTCCTGAACAGGGCGCTCATCGGGCTAGTCGACCGAGCCTGGAGCGGGCGCCGCGGCCGACTCGTCCGGGACGAGGACCACGGCCGTGCCATAGGCCACGATCTCGGACATGGTGCCGCCGAGCTCGGACGAGTCGAAGCGCATCGAGAGGATCCCGTTCGCGCCGGCCATCGTGGCGTTCTGGACCATCCGGTCGATGGCCTGGCGGCGGGTGTCCTCGAGCAGCTGGGTGTATTCGTGGATCTCGCCACCGACGAGCGAGCGCAACCCGGCGGCGAGGTTGCCGGCGAGGCCCCGGCTGCGGACGACCAGGCCGAACACCTGGCCCTTGGTCTCGGTCACACGATGACCGGATACGAATGGAGTGGTGGCGATGATCATCGGTCCTCTCCTGGGCTATGGGCGCCATGGTCGGGTCGGCCGATCGTCGGGCGACCCTCGGCCCGGCGTCGGGCGGTGCACGCATCGCACGGGCACATGTCGCGAAGGCTCGCGAACGCGTAGTAGCCGGTGTGGTGGCCATCGCCCCAGGTGGGGGCGATCGCGTATTGGCCAACGAGCTGCAAGTCCACCAGGCGGGTCTGCTCGGGGCTCAGCTGGGGCGCCGAATCGAGCCACCCGGGAAGGCCCGCCTCGCCACGACAGAAGGCGCACGGGCACATCCAGCGTAGGGTCACCGAGTCGTATATGGTCTGGTGCCCGTCGCGCCAGCCGATCTCGAGCGTGCCGGCCGCCCGATCCGCGTGGATCCGGGTCGGTGCGCTGACGACGGACGTGGCCGCCGCGGCCGAGGCATGCGCGCTAGAAGGCGTTCGATCGGGGCTCATGCGTCCGATTGTAGGCACAATCGCGGGGTGACCGACATGACCGCGCTCGTCGATGCGCACGCGTTGCCCGCCGGCGACGTCGCGGTCCGCCTTGGAGTCGACCCGGCCGTCGGCCTGGCCGTTGTCGAGGCCGAGCGCCGTGCCCAGGTCAGCGGGCCGAATGTCCTCGAGGCGGAGCGAGGCCGGCCCGTATGGCGGATGGTCCTCGAGGCGGCCACGGAACCCTTCGTCCTGCTCCTGCTCGCGGCGGGCGCGCTGGCGATCATCCTCGGCGAGGTTCGCGACGGCGCGCTGGTCCTGCTCGCGCTGCTCCCGATCGTGGGCGCAGACGTAGTCACCGAATACCGCGGTGAGCGTGCCCTCGAGGCACTCCGAGGCGCCAGCGCACCAGCCAGCCGGGTCCGGCGGGGCGGCACCGTCGTCGATGTCGCGACGTCGGGACTCGTCCCGGGCGAGGTCGTACTGCTCCGAACCGGCGATGTCGTCCCGGCCGACCTGCGCCTGTGGCGGGTGGACGGGCTGCTCGTCGACCGGAGCGCCCTGACCGGTGAATCCGTTCCGGAGCCCGGCCGTGTCGCTCCCGACGCCGGCGAGACCGGCCTCGCGTCGCGACGTTCGATCGCCTACGCCGGGACGTGCATCGTAGGCGGGCGGGGCGAGGGGATCGTCGTCGCCATCGGCGGCGCGACCGAGGTGGGCCGGATCGCCGGCAGCCTCGCCCGCCAGGAGCATCGCCGATCGCCGGTCCAGCGCGAGCTCGACCGGTTGGTCAAGATCCTGCTCGGCGCCGCGCTGGCCCTGATCGCGTTCGTAACGATCGCCGGGTTCGTCCGGGGGCGAACGCTCGGCGAGAACCTGCTGGCGGGGATCTCGGCCGCGATCGCCGCGATCCCGGAGGAGCCGCCGGTCCTCCTGGCCGTGGTCCTCGGCCTCGGGGCGTATCGGTTGCTCCGGCGCGGCGTCCTGGTCCGGCGGTTGAACGCCGAGGAGACCCTCGGCGCGGTCGATCTCATCGTCACCGACAAGACCGGCACCTTGACCCGAAACCGCCTCGAGATCGCCTCGTTGTGTGACCGCGACGGGCCGATCGAGGAACCCGACCGGCGCCGGGCCATGCTCGTGGATGCGCTTCGGGCCGAGGACGATGCCTGGCACCTCGACGACGGCGTCGTTCCGGGCTCGTTCACCGCCGCGATCGGCAGGGCGATCGCCGGGGAGGGAGGCGAGGTCGTGCTGTCCCGGGGCGATCTCCTGGACGCGGTGGCGGCCGGCGACGGAAGTCCGATCGCCCGGACGCGGGCGCGACGTGACGGCGGGATCGAGGAGCTCGCACTCGGCGCGCCCGAGGCGGTCCTGGCGCTGACCGGGACCAGCTCCGACGAGGGCTGGTTACCGGCCGTCGAGGCCGGCGCCGAGGCCGGCGAGCGGTTGGTCCTGCTCGCCCGCCGGAGCGACGGCGGGCCCTGGCAGGTGCTGGGCCTGATCGGGTTCGCGGATCCGCTCCGCGAGGGCGTCCGCGAAGCGCTGGGGACGGCACGCAGGGCCGGCATCCAGACGCTGGTGGTGACCGGTGACCACCCGCGGACCGCAGCGGCGATTGCCCGAGCGGCCGGGCTCGATTTCGATCGCGTCGTGACCGGCGAGCAGCTGGCGGACTGGAGCGACGAACGACTCGCCCGCGAGCTCGGCGACCTGCACATCGTCGCTCGCTCGACACCCGACCAGAAGGAGCGGATCGTTCGCGCCGCGAAGGAGGACGGGCGGATCGTGGCGGTAACGGGCGATGGCGTCAACGACGCTCCGGCCCTCCACGGCGCCGACGTCGCCGTAGCGATGGGCAGCGGCACCGCGGTCGCCCGGGAGGCCTCCGACCTTGTCCTCGGCGACGACTCGTTCGCCACCCTGATGTATGCCCTCGACGAGGGACGTCGGATCGTCGACAACATCCAGAAGGGGCTGGTCTTCCTGGTCTCGACCCATGTCGCCCTGCTCGGCTTCCTGTTGATCGCCACGCTGGCAGGGTTCGACCAGCCGCTGCTGCCCATCCAGATCCTGTGGCTCGAGCTGTTCATCGACCTGTCGACCTCCATTGCCTTCGAACGCGAGCCGCCCGAGCCGGACCTGATGACCCGGCCGCCCCGGCCGGCCGGCCGGCCGCTCCTCGACAACGGGCTGCTCGCGCGTCTGACCGTGGCCGGCGGCTACAGCGCAATGGCCGCCCTGTTCCTGATGGCCAATCACGGCGGCGGCTTCGAGCACGCTCGCTGGCTGGCCTACACCGCTCTTGTCGTGGGCCAGGCCGTCCGGGCGTACGCCAACCGATCGATCCGCAACCCCGTCCACCGCCTCCGGACGAACGGCTTCCTGGCCGTCACCTGCCTGGTCGTCGTGGCGGTCCAGGCTGTCATCCCGTATGTGCCGCCGCTCGCGGCCACGTTCCGGGCGACGCCACTCGAGCCCCTCGACTGGGCGCTGGTGGCCGCGGTCGCCCTCCTGCCGGCGCTCCTCGGCGAGACGATCCGGACCCTTCGGCCGGGCAGTCGCTGGATCGCCTGACGGGTCCCCCGAGACCGTACCGGCAGCAGCGAGGCCGAATGTCCTGGGGACGGCTCGCGGAAGGGCCGGTATGCTCCCGCGATGGCACTGGTCGTCGATCGACTCGTGAAACGCTTCGGCCCGGTCGTCGCCCTCGACGGGATGGACTTCCGGGTCGAGCCCGGCGTGATCTTCGGATTCCTCGGAGCCAACGGCGCAGGCAAGACCACGACCATCCGGATCGTGCTCGACCTGCTCCGTCCCGATCAGGGCTCGACGACCTGGCACGGCCGGCCGACCGCGGAGATGCCCCGCCGGACCTGGGGCTACCTACCCGAGGAACGTGGCCTGTATCCGCGGATGGCGGTGATGGACCAGCTGGTCTTCTTCGCGGGCTTGTACGGGGTCGACCGCGCCCCGGCCCGGCGGACCGTCCACGAGTGGCTCGAGCGGCTGCACATCCCCGAGGCCGCCCAGCGCCGGACGGACGAGCTGAGCAAGGGCAACCAGCAGAAGATCCAGTTCATCGCTGCGATCGTCCACGATCCCGACGTCCTGATCATGGACGAGCCGTTCGCCGGGCTCGATCCGGTCAACAGCGCGATCCTGCGCGCCGCCTTCATCGAGATGCGCTCGCGCGGCAAGACGCTCATCTTCTCGACCCACCAGATGGAGACCGTCGAGGCGCTGTGCGAGTCGATCGTCATCGTCGATCGTGGCCGAGTCGTGGTCGGCGGAGCAGTCCGCGACGTGAAGCGAACCTCGGGTCGGCAGGTCGTCCGGATCGCGCTCGATGGTGACGGGCGGGCCGACGGGCCCGAGCGCCTGGCCTGGCTGGACACGATCCCCGGTGTCCAGGTGACCCGTCCCGGCGCCGACTACGTCGAGCTGACCGTGGCCCGCGGCGTCGACCCCCAGACGATCCTGCGAGCGGCCGTCGAGCGGGGCGACCCGGTGGCCCGCTTCGAGATCGCCGACCCGTCGCTCGAGGAGATCTTCATCGAGCGCGTGGGCATCCGGCCAGGCGATGCCGAGGACCTGACCCCGGCGACGGTGGGGACCGCGGCGCCGGTGGTCTCGTGACCGAGCCGCAGCGCGGACGACGCCGGCTGAGCGGCCCCGGCCTGCGCCGGAACGCGCTGCTCATCGCCCGGCGCGAGTACCTCGACCGCGTCCCGACCCGCACGTTCCTGGCCGCGACCCTGGTCCTGGCCGCCGTGGCGATCGGTCTGGCACTCGCCCCGATCGCGCTGCGCTACCTCGACCGCGGAACGGTCGTACAGATCGGCATCGTCGCACCGGACGACAACGTGGCCCGGGTCAGCCTGCCGCTCCTCGACGAGTACCTCAATGCGACGCCGCAGGGCGTCGACCCGGCCACCTGGGAGAAGCCGTTCAAGCTCGTCCAGGAGCCCGACCAGAAGACGGCCATGGCCGGGCTTGCTCAGCGGCGGCTGAACTCCGTCCTGCTGATCAAGCGCGCCCCGGACAGCGCCCTTTCGTTCACCTTCCACACGCCGGAGTCCGCCGCCAGCCCTCTCGCCCAACGGGTCGGCTTCGGGTCGGTCGGCGTGGGGATCCTCGACTGGCAGTCGCACCTCCCGACCGATCCCGGTGTCGGCCAGTTCCACCCGCCGGTGTTCTCCGTGGTCTCGGCCTACGGGGCGGTCGATCCAGGACCTACGTTCGATCCCCAGCTCATCGCCAACCGATCGATCCTGGCGACCATCCTGATCGTGCTCATCTTCGTGACCCTGACGGTCTACGGGATGTGGGTCGCGACCAGCGTCGCCGCCGAGAAGAGCACCAGGGTGATGGAGTTGCTGATCAGCGCGGCGACGCCGCGCGAGCTGCTGGTCGGCAAGGTCCTCGGGGTCGGCGGGGCGGGCCTCACGCAGTATGCCGGGATCCTCATCCCGGCGGCCCTCGTGGTGCTGTTGCAGGACCTGATCGCGGGACTCCTGCTTGGTCCGGCGCCCGTCGCCGGGGAGGCCCCGCTGGATGGCCTGACCCTGCCCATGCTGGGCGCCTTCCTGCTGTTCTTCCTGCTCGGATTCGTCCTCTACGCGCTGCTCTACGCGGCCGCCGGATCGCTGGTCAGCCGTCAGGAGGACGTCCAGCAGCTGGCCCTTCCGCTCAGCATGGTATCCATGGCCAGCTATATCGCTGCTGCGATCGGGCTCAGCTCGATCGGCTCACCACTGGTCATCGTCCTCTCGTTCGTCCCGTTCTCGAGCCCCTTCGTGATGCTCTCGCGAATCGTCCTCGGTCGGGTCGAGCCGTGGGAGATCGCCCTGTCCGTGGCGATCCTGGTCGGCACGAGCGGGCTGATCCTGCTCCTGGCTTCGCGGATCTACGCCACCGGCGTCCTGCTCTACGGCCAGCGGCCGGGCGTCCTCGCCTTCGTGCGTGCCGCCCGGACGGCGATCGGCTGACGTCCGCGCCGCCGGTTCGGGGCGCGGATCAGTCGCCCGGATCCAGCGGCAGACGCTGGATGAGGGCCAGGATCGGGACCGCGGCCGTCGACGCTGACGGTGCGTCGTCGGGGATGCCCGGCGGTGCGTCGCCCGGGCTCGTCGCGACCAGACGCCACAACCGGCTGCGCACGCCCGGCAGATATGGGCTGCGGCGATGCCGCCCGACGACCGCCGGGATGCCCTGCGCCGCGGCGGCAGCGTGGAGAGCGCGACCTTCGCCGGCGATGGCCGGCACGACCAGGAATGCCCCGCCGGGCTCGACCACACGCTCCAGGCGTTCCCTGCGTCGCTCGAGCGGCTCGGCGAGGAGGGGTCGGCCGTCGAGCACGACCAGGTCGAAGGCGAGATAGACCACGGTCCGCCCCGATCGACCTGCCAGGCGCTCCGCCAGCCCGGCCGGATCGGGTCGGCCGGAGGCGTCGACCACCACCAGCGAGCCATCCAGGACGGCGGCATGGCCGCCCAGCCGACCGACCATCCCCCCGGTCCCGGTCAGCTCGGGCAGGACCGGGGCTCGGTCGCGTCCGCGCCTGTCGATCAACCGGACCGACCCCTCGCCGGTCGCCGCATCCACGTCGACGAAGGCCAGGGCGCGCTCTCCGCCCCACCACGGCTCGAAGAGGTGATCGGGGTCGTCGAATGGCTCGTTGACCGAGCGGGGGAGCATCGGGCGGAGGGCGGTCGGAGACCCCGGTCGGTCGGCATCGAGCCGGAAGCTAAGCTGGTCCGACGGTGTCGAGGCTCGGCCCGGTCGATTGCCGATGGGGGCGCAGCGTGCTGCTCGTCGGTCGGTCATCGCCCGGCGATGGTAGCCGCTAGACTCCCGGGGATGACCGAGCCGAAGGCCAAGCGGGCTCCCCGTCCGGACGACCTCTACGCGTTTCGCATCGCGACCGACCCCCGCCTTTCACCCGATGGCCGTCAAGTCGTGTTCACGCTGCAGACCGTTGCGACGAGCATGGATGGGTACCGGCAGGCGCTCTGGACGGTTCCGACCGACGGCTCCCAGCCCGCTCGCCGGCTCACGATCGGGGCCAAGCAGGATCGCGTTCCGCGGTTCTCCCCGGATGGCCGAATGCTGGCGTTCCTGTCCGACCGTCGCCTCGCCGTCGAAGAGCTGCCCGGCGCGGCCGACGATCGCGAGGACGGCGTCCAGGTCCATCTCCTGCCGCTCGACGGTCCGGGCGAGGCGCGCCGGCTGACCGACCTGCCACGTGGCGTCGACGGCTTCGCCTGGTCGCCCGACGGGCGCTGGCTGGCGGTCGCCAGTGCTTCGTACGGGGCGACGCGCGAGGACGACGATCGTCATCGGGGCAAGGCCGCCGCCAAGCCCAAGCCGGGGCAGCCGCCTGGATCCGACTACCACTACATCGACCGGCTGATGGCCATGTCCAACGGGATCGGCTTCGTCTACGCCCATCGTGCCCAGATCTGGACCGTCGACGCCTCGACCGGCGAGGCGCGCCGGCTCACCGACCTCCAGGCCGGTGTCCAGAGCCTGGCCTGGTCGCCCGATGGCCGGCGGATCGCGTTCGCCGCGAACCTGGCCGCCGACCGCGATCTTGGCTGGTGGAGCGACATCTACGTCGTCGATGTCGCGACCGGCGAGCAGACCCGGGTGACCGGCGGCCGGGGCTATTTCGGAGCGCCCGCCTGGCTGCCGGACGGCCAAACGCTGGCGGTCCTCGGCCATCGTTACCCGGCAAACGCCGGCAGCCGATTCGACATCTGGTTGTTCAAGGCCAACGGGTCGGAGAACGGGCGAACGGGTGGCCGGAACCTGTCGGCCCGCCACGACCTGATGCCCGGCTCGACGATGAACAGCGACCTGACGATCGGCGAGGAGCCGCGCCTCGTCGTGAGCCGCGACGGCCGGTCGTTGCTCTTCACCGCTCCGATCGAAGGTGCCTTCGAGCTCTGGCGGATCGCATTGGACGACGGCTCGGTGGAGCGCCTCACCGCGGGTCGACAGTACCTGAGCGGCTGGGACGCGGTGCCGGGCCGTGCCCCCGGTTCGGCCCGGGCCGCCGTCTTGCGCTCGGCACCGACCGCCCTCCCGGACCTCCACCTGCTCGACGTGCCCGCGCGCAAGGTCACCCGGCCGCTCGACCTGCGCCCGCTGACCGAGCTCAACCGCGAGGCTCTGGCAGGGATCGCCCTCGTCGAGCCGGAGACCCGCTGGACGACCGTCGACGGCCGGCGGGTCCAGGGCTGGCACGTTGGGGCGGCGAATCGTGACCGGCCTGGCCGCCCGGCGAAACGGCCGGCGCCGCTCGTCCTCGAGATCCACGGCGGTCCGCACACTCTGTACGGCTGGACCCCGTATTGGGAATTCCAATGCCTGGCCGGATCGGGGATCGGCGTGTGGTACTCGAACCCGCGCGGCTCTGAGGGCTACGGCGAAGCGTTCAATGCCGCGAACTATCGTGACTGGGGCGACGGGCCGACCCGCGACGTCCTCTCCGGGGTCGACGTGCTGGTCGTCGAGAGCATCGCCGACCCAGGTGCGTTGGGCGTGACCGGGGGCTCGTACGGCGGCTACCTCACGAGCTGGATCGTGGGCCACGACCAGCGCTTCAAGGCCGCGATCACCTGCCGCTCGGTCAACGATCTGACGAGTCAGATGACCACCGGCGACATCGCCGGTCCCGCGTTCGGCCGGCTCGATCTCGGCGCGACTCCCTGGGATGACCCCGATCTCTACCGCCAGCAGTCCCCCATCACCTATGCCCGCGAGATCCGGACTCCGCTCCTCATCCAGCACTCGGAGAAGGACCTGCGCACGACGATCGGCCAGGGCGAGCAGCTGTTCACCGTTCTGCGCTCCCTGCGTCGCCCGGTCCGGATGATGCGGGTCCCCGACGAGACCCATGAGCTGACCCGTTCGGGCACCCCGTTCCGCCGCGTCGAGAACCTGGTCCAAGTGGGGGTCTGGTTCCGCCACTTCCTCGTCGATGGGAAGCGCGGCCTGCCGCCGCTGCCGAGGATCCGGGCGGGCAGATAGCCCGCGGCCGCGCGGCCTGGATCCTGCGAGCTGGCCGGGCGACGGCGCCTTGGCGATGACCTCCGGTCGCGGCGGTTCAGCAGGCCAACTGGGGGGAAGTCGGAATCGCCAGCCCGCGACCCGGAGGTCATCAAATCGTAGCGGACGCTGCAAGGCCCCGCCTGCCGAATCTACGCCTGCGGTGCATCGAGTCACCCGCCGGCGATCCCCGGCAGCCGACCTTCAGTAGCCCGAGCCGCCGCCCTTGTTGCAGGCAGCCAGGATGAGCGGCAGGGCGACGACGAGGATCCTCGCGACGATGGCTGCACGGGTGCGGATCACATTGGGCTGGATCACGTGGCTGACCTCCGATCTGCTTCCGAAGTCCGTCCCTTCCGTCCCACCGACGATACGCCCCCGACCAAGGCGGCGGTTCTCGGCTAGCGGGTCCCGGGGCCGACCCCGTCCGTGCCTGGCCGCGGTGTATCCTGACCGCCCGATGACGACGATCCACGGTCACGACAGCCTTGCCCGCGAGCACGCGCACGAGCTCATCCGCGCCTTCGACGGGCGGGCCGGGTCGCTCGGAGGCCTGCTGGGGCGGGTCAGCCCGGTCGACCAGGTCGGCGTCGACGAGCGGGTCGAGTCGCTCAAGAAGCGCTCGATCAAGAAGGCCTCCAAGCTGTGGGCCCTGGACCTGGCGATCCAGATGATGGACCTGACCACCCTCGAGGGGAAGGACACCCCGGGCAAGGTCCGGGCCCTGTGCGCCAAGGCGATGCACCCGCAGCCCGGCGACTCCACCATCCCGTCGGTCGCTGCCGTGTGTGTTTATCCCGCCCTGGTCACCGAGGCGAAAGAGGCGCTCGCCTCATCGGGCGTGCGCGTGGCCAGCGTTGCGACCGGGTTTCCGAGCGGCCAGACCTTCCTCGACCTGAAGTTGGCGGAGACCCGCCAGGCGATCGAGGCCGGGGCGGACGAGATCGACATGGTGATCGATCGCTCGGCCTTCCTGGCCGGTGACTACCTGACCGTGTTCGAGGAGATCGTGGCGGTCAAGGATGCCTGCGGCGAGACCCATCTCAAGGTGATTCTCGAGACCGGCGAGCTCGAGACGTACGACAACGTCCGCCGGGCGTCGATCCTGGCGATGGCCGCCGGCGCCGACTTCATCAAGACCTCGACCGGGAAGGTGACACCGGCGGCGACCCTGCCGGTCAGTCTGGTCATGTTCGAGGCCATCCGCGACTTCGAGCGGGGGACCGGCCGCGCGGTCGGGATGAAGCCGGCGGGTGGCATCCGCACGGCCAAGGAGGCGATCCAGTACCTCGTCGTCCTGTACGAAACGCTCGGGCCACGCTGGATGACCCCCGAGCGCTTCCGCTTCGGCGCCTCGAGCCTGCTCAACGACGTCCTGATGCAGATCGAAAAGGAGCGGACCGGCCGCTACCAGGGCCCCGACCACTTCACCATCGACTGACCCCGACGGTCGCGAGGTCAGCCGCGGATGTCAGCCGCGGGCCTGGCGGGCATCGGAATGCCACGGGATGACGAGTCGCTCGGCCAGGCCGACCAGCAGCCACAGGCCCAGGGTGAGCGCGGCCGTCACCAGGATCGCCGCGAAGACAAGGTCGGTGCGGAACAGGTTCTTGGACAGGACGATCCAGATCCCGAGGCCGTCGATCGCGCCCACGGCCTCGCCGAAGATCGCCCCGATGACCGCGTAGGTGACGGCGATCCGTAGGCCCGTGAAGAACGACGGCAGGGCGCCCGGCAGGCGCAGCTTGAGGAGCTGCTGGCGGCGGCTGGCACCCATCGACTCGAGCAGGTCGAGCGCATCCCGATCCGCCGCCGCCAGGCCATCGAGCAGGGCGACCACGATCGGGAAGAAGGTGACCAGGACGACGACCACGACCTTGGGCAGCAGGCCGATCCCGAACCACAGGACGAGGAGCGGCGCCACCGCCACGATCGGGATGGTCTGCGATGCGACGAGCAGCGGATAGACCGCCCGCCGGACCCACGCCAGCGAATCCATCACCAGCGCGGCGGCCACGGCGAAGACGACCGAGAGGCTAAATCCGACGACCGTCTCGCCGAGCGTCGTCAGGGCATGCCCGGCTGCCACTGCGCGCGCATCCCAGAGCGCGCTCACGATCCGCGATGGAGCGGGCAGGGTCAGTGGATCGACCGACCAAAGCCGGCAGCCGAGCTCCCAGGCGACGACGATCGCCGCCACGAGCGCAAGCGTCGGGCCGGCCCGGGTCATGGCAGGTAGTCGTTGGTGAAGTACGCGCCGAAGTCGGGCCGGTTCGCCAGCGGCTTGCCGTCGGGCCCGGCCATGAGGCCCGTTTCAAACAGGAACCCCGAGAAGGCATCCCATCGCTCGGCGGTCTGTCGGCCGAGCGCGTCCCGGGTCCCGTACAGCATGCCTTGGGCCAGGTACCTCGCCGAGTCGAGCGGGAGGGCCGGGTTGGCGTCGAACACCCCGGGGTTGGCCGCGATCAGCCTGGCCGCCGCTCCGTCGGGATCGACCGCGGCGGCCTCGAAGCCGGCGACCGTGGCGGCAAGGAACCGTCGCGTGGCGTCGCCGTTGGCCGCCAGCCAGGCGTCGTTGCAGACCAGGACGACGGCGTACGAGTCGGGCACGCCGTGATCGGTGAAGGCGAAGGTCTTGAGCTTGACACCGCGCTGTCTGGCCTCGATGCCCTCCCAGGCACTGAAGACGATCGTGAAGTCGGCCTTGCCGTTGTAGAGCGCCTCGTACGCAGCGGTGTCGAGGGTGGCCACCTTGAACTTGCCGGTGCCGCCATCGGCTTTGATCACCGCCTGCAGCTCGGGCACCTCCTGGGGCAGCCCGAAGCCGGCATAGAGCTTGCCGTCGAGATCCCTGGGCCGGTTGACTGAGCCATCGTCGCGGACGGCGATCTCGGTCGCGGTGTGAGCCAGGATCGCCATCACCGAGCGCTCCTTCGCCCCGGCCGCGATGGCGAACGTCGCCCCCTCCTGGGTGCTGATCCCGCACTCGGCCGCGCCGGACGAGACCAGGATCTCGGGGCTGGTGCTGGCGTAGGGCAGGAACTTGAGGTCGATCGCGTGGTCGGCATAGCGTCCGTCATGCTGGGCCACGTAGAAGCCGATGTGGTTGGTGTTGGGCGTCCAGTCGAGGGCAAGCCGGACGGTCACAATCTCCGGCACGGGAGTGGCCGAGGGGCCGTTCGACTGGCTCGCGGCGGTCGTCGGCGGCACGCTGCCCGGACTCGTCGGCGAGCCGGCTCCCTGGCCCGAACAGGCCGAGGCCAGCAGCGCGCCCACCGCCAACGCGGCAAGGACCTTGGGACGCTTCACCCTGGACATGACCTCCGACTCGAACGAAGAACGCCGCTCCCTGGGTTGCTCGGGAACGGCGTCGAGTCGACGAATCTGCCTGCTTCCTACACCGGTACGAGCCGGATCAGGTTCGGCGGGTCTGTGGCGGGTGCCACACTCTCAGCGCGTTCGCGCTCCCCGGAGGCGTATTCGGTTGTCGGTCGATTCTACGCCTCTCATCGGTTCGGGGTCGTTCGTCCGCCCGGACGGCCCCGGCCCCGGTGCCATAATGGCCGGGCGATGACCACCGAGACCGACCCCAAGGCGGCCGACGCGGCGCCGGAAGCTTCACGTGCCCTGGTCCGGACCGACGGCCAGGCCCCCAACAGCTGGGGACTCGGCGACGGCCAGGCGATCCCCTGGGAGTACGCCCCCGCCCCCGAATCGCGCGACATCGTCAAGCTCAAGCCGCGCTATGGCCTGTTCATCGGGGGCCGCGAGGTCCCGTCGTCGGACGGCTCGACGTTCAGCACGATCGATCCCTCGACCGAGGAGCCGCTCGCCGAAGTCGCCCGGGCGACCGAGGCCGACGTCGAGAAGGCGATCCGATCCGCCCGCCGGGCGACCGGCAAGAGCTGGGGTGGGCTGCCCGGACGCGAGCGCGCCAAGTACCTGTTCCGGATCGCCCGCATCCTCCAGGAGCGGAGTCGCGAGTTTGCCGTCCTCGAGAGCATGGACTCGGGTAAGCCGATCAAGGAAAGCCGTGACGTCGACGTGCCCCTGGCGGCGGCCCACTTCTGGTACTACGCCGGCTGGGCCGACAAGCTCGATTACGCCTTCCCCGGTCGCGTGGCCAGGCCGCTGGGCGTGGCCGCCCAGGTCATCCCCTGGAACTTCCCGCTGCTGATGCTCGCCTGGAAGATCGCTCCGGCCCTGGCGGCCGGCAACACCGTCGTGCTCAAGCCGGCGAGCACCACGCCCCTCAGCGCGCTCCTGTTCGCCGAGGTCTGCCGTCAGGCCGACCTGCCGGCCGGTGTCGTCAACATCATCACCGGGCCCGGCGAGATCGGGATGGCGCTGGTGACCCATCCCGGCGTCGACAAGGTGGCTTTCACGGGCTCGACCGCGGTCGGCAAGCTGATCGCCAAGGGCATCGCCGGGCAGGGCAAGGCGCTCACCCTCGAGCTCGGTGGCAAGGCCGCCAACATCGTCTTCGACGACGCGCCGCTCGACCAGGCGATCGAGGGTATCGTCAATGGGATCTACTTCAACCAGGGCGAGGTCTGTTGCGCGGGTTCGCGCCTGCTGGTCCAGGAATCCATCGCCGAACCGCTGATCGACAAGCTCAAGGATCGGCTGGCTACGATCCGGGTCGGCGATCCGCTGGACAAGAACACCGACGTCGGGGCGATCAACTCGAAGGCCCAGCTGGAGAAGATCACGGAGCTCGTGGCGGCCGGCGTGGCCGAGGGTGCCGAGATCTACCAGCCCGCCTGCGAGCTGCCGGAGCGTGGCTTCTTCTTCCGCCCGACCCTGTTCACCAACGTCGCCCAGAGCCATCGGATCGCCCGCGAAGAGATCTTCGGGCCGGTCCTCTCGACGCTCACCTTCCGAACCCCGGAGGAGGCGATCGAGAAGGCCAACAACACGCCGTACGGGCTGTCGGCCGGGGTCTGGACCGACAAGGGCAGCCGCATCCTGATGATGGCCCAGCGTCTGCGAGCAGGGGTGGTTTGGGCCAACACGTTCAACCGGTTCGACCCGGCCAGCCCGTTCGGTGGCTACAAGGAATCCGGCTATGGCCGCGAGGGTGGCCTGCACGGCCTACTGGCCTACGTCCGGCTCGAGGATCGCTGACGTGCCATCCGTCCGTCTTGGCCCGGGTCCGGCGTCCCGGATCGACGTCCGCAAGACCTACAAGCTGTACATCGGCGGGGCGTTTCCGCGGAGCGAGTCGGGCCGGACCTACGTGGTCGAGACCCCCGGTGGCGAGCCGCTGGCCAATGCCTGTCGTGCTTCGCGGAAGGACGTGCGCGACGCCGTCCGTGCCGCCCGTGCCGCCTTCCAGCCGTGGGCAGCCCGGTCGGCCATGAACCGCGGCCAGATCCTGTACCGGGTAGCCGAGCTGATGGAGGGCCGGCGCGATCAGTTCGTGACCGAGGTCGCGGCGGGGGAGGGGCTCAGCACGGGTCGCGCCCGGACCGTCGTCGAGGCGGCCATCGACCGCTGGGTGTGGTACGCGGGCTGGGCGGACAAGCTCGGCCAGGTCCTGGGCAACTCCAACCCCGTGGCCGGCTCGTACTTCAACTTCACCATCCCCGAGCCGACCGGGGTCGTCGGCATCGTGGCCCCCGAACGTTCGTCGTTGCTCGGCCTGGTCAGCCGGCTCGCCCCGGCCCTGGCCGGCGGCAACGTCAGCGTGGTCATCGCGTCGGAGACCCGGCCGCTGGCTGCGGTCACCCTGACCGAGGTGCTGGCCACCTCGGACGTCCCCAGCGGAGTCGTCAACCTGCTGACCGGCCTCAAGGACGAGCTCGTGCCGGTGCTGGCCGCTCACGTGGACGTGGATGCGGTCGACACATGGGGGATCGACCCGGCGGCGCAGGCCGAGGTCGAGCGGGCTGCCGCAGACAGCGTCAAGCGGCTGGCTCGCCGGCCGCGTGGGGTCGTCGACGAGCGGTTCGACTGGGCCGACGATCGTGCCGCCCAGCGCCCGGAGTGGATCGCCGCCTTCCTCGAGATGAAGACGGTCTGGCACCCGATCGGCGCCTGACCCGCCTCCCACGTTCGTGACCGCAGCCGGACGCGTCGAGCGGCGCACCTACGTCAAGGCGGATCCGCGGGCCGTCTGGGCGACGCTCCACGACCCCGCGGCACAGGACGTCCTCTACCCGGAGCTCAAGCTCGGCCAGCCCGCCCCCAGCTGGCCGGCCGCCGGCGCCACGCGTCCCGCCCGGTTCCGCCTCGGCCTGCTCCGGAGCAGCGTCCGGCTGGAGAGCCTCGAGGCCCGGCCCGAGGCGCGCTTCCGGACGATCCTCGTCGGCGACGGTATCCGGCTCGAGCGGTCGTGGACGATCGAACCGGGGGCCGGCGGCGGGACCCGGGTGGTTGCCGCGGCGGACCTCTGGACCGGCGGCCGCTGGGTCGGGATCCTCGTCCGGCTGGGGCGAGGGTCGGCGGCCACCCTGATCGAGACGAACCTGCGGATCCTCAAGGAGATGGCCGAGGGCGGCGCGCGCTGATGGCGCCCGCCGTCGTGGTGCTGCTCATCGGCGCCGCGATCCTCCACGCCGGCTGGAACATCCTGCTCAAGACCGCCGAGGATCCGCTCCGGATGGCCGGCCGGGGCATGGTGGTCGGGGCGGGGGTGCTCATCCCGGCCGCGCTCGTCGGCTGGTTGGTCGTCGGTCGTCCTCCGATCCCAGCCGAGGCATGGACCCTGGCCCTCATCTCCGGTCTGATCGAGGCGCTCTACTTCGCGCTCCTGTCGGCGGCGTACGCTCGGGGCGACCTCTCGCTTGTATACCCCATCGCCCGCGGGACCGCGCCCGTGCTCGCGGTCGCCATCGGGATCGTCTTCCTTGGCGAGCGCCTGGGCCCGGTCGCCGGCGTCGGGGTGGCCCTGCTGCTGGTGGGCATCGTGTTCCTCCAGCGTCCGTGGGCGATCCTCGGCGGGTCGGCCGGCATGACTCCCCGGGCGCGCCAGGCGGCCTGGCTGGCCGTGGCGACGGGCGTGACCATCGCGGCCTACTCGGCGGTCGACCGGCTCGGGGTCCAGCTCGTCGCTCCGTGGCTCTACGCGGCACTGATCTGGGGCTTCACCGCCGTGTTCCTGCTCGGCGGGATCGCCATCGTCGACCGGCGCCAGCGACACGACCCTGGCCTCCCGGCGGAGCCGGCCGCCGTCACCGGCTGGGGTCGCGCCGCGGTCGGCGGACTGGTCACCGTCACGGCCTACCTGTTCGTGCTGGTGGCCCTCGCCAATGCCCCGCTGTCGGCCGTCGCGCCGGTTCGCGAATCGGCCATCGTCCTGGTCTCGGGCTGGGGCTCGTTCCGGCTCGGTGAAGCCGCCACCCGGCGGACGGCCGTTGCCCGGCTGACGGCCGCCGCGGTCATCGTCGTCGGCGCGATCCTGCTCGCCCTGGGGCGCTGACCCGAACCTCGGGCCGGGCCGTCAGTCCTGGGTCAGCTGGGCGGCCTGTGCGGGTCCCTCGTCCGCGATCACAGGCCGCCCGTAGATCGTTCGGGACGCGCGACGACTGTTCACCAGTCCGACCCCGGCCAGGATGATCGCCGCCCCGATGACCGTCCGGATGTCGATCCCCTCGTTCAGCACGAGGACGCCCAGGACGATCCCGACGATCGGCATGACATAGGTGATCAACGAGATCCGGGTCGGGCCCAGGACGTGGACCAGCCGGAAATAGATCAGGTACGCCAGCGACGACCCGAACACGCCCAGCCAGACCAGCGCGAACCAGCTCCGGGCGTCGCCGGGCAGCCGGATCGGCGTCTCGAACAGCAGGACCAGGACCGAGATCATCAGCAGGGCGATCGACACCTGAAAGAACGCGGGCACGGTCGGGTGGAAGCCCTGCATCCGGACCCGCACGAAGACGCCGCCCAGGGCGTAGGACAGCGACGAGAGGACGAGCGCGATCTCGCCCTGCAGCGAATCGCCCCGGCCTCCGCTCAGGCCGTGGCTGAACAGGACGACCACCCCGCCGAAGCCGATGATTAGGCCCACCAGGCGTTTGACGGTAATGGCCTCCTCGGCCAGCGCCAGCGAGGCGATGACGATGGTGAACAGCGGCGTCGTCGCCTGGAGGATCGCGGCCAGCGACGAATCGATGTACTGCTCGCCCCAGGTGATGAGGCTGAACGGGACGACGATGTTGAACACCGCCATGAACACGAGCTTGGCGTAGGTCCCCCGGTCACGCGGCACTGGGGCCCGGATCACGATCAGCGCCGCGCCCAGGACCAGCGATCCGAAAAACAGCCGACCGGCGATCAGGGTGAACGGCTGGAGCGTCTCCACGCCGATCTTGATGAACAGGTAGCTGCTGCCCCAGAACAGGGAGATGAGGCCGAAGAGGAACCAGTCGCGGGTCGTGGGGCGGGTCGACACGACGCGCATCATACCGGGTATTGGCCTAGGCAGATAGGCCAACCGGGCCAGGGTCAGCTGAGCCGTGCCCGCTCGGGCGTCGCTCGCCCGCTACGATGGCGGCTCACTGGACGGAGGGACGATGAAGGTCTGGGGCGGGCGGTTCTCGGGCGACTCGGACCAGGCCATGGCCGACTTCACGAGCTCGATCGGGGTCGACGCCGCGCTCGCCGTGGACGACATCGTCGGGTCCGTCGCCCATGTCCACGGGCTCGGACGCGCCGGTCTGCTGAGCGCCGAGGAGGTCGCGGCGCTGGTCGCCGGGCTCGATGCGCTGCGGGCC
The DNA here is from genome assembly GCA_039931975.1 of Chloroflexota bacterium. GTDB lineage: Bacteria > Chloroflexota > Limnocylindria > Limnocylindrales > CSP1-4 > Chersky-267. The sequence goes on from JBDTQW010000004.1 coordinate 20,879, forward strand.
GAGGTGGAAGCCGGGACGTTCGCCTGGGACCCGGCCCTCGAGGACGTCCACCTCAACCTCGAGGCCGCCCTGGCGGCGCGGATCGGGGCCCTGGCCGGCAAGCTCCATACGGGACGGTCGCGCAACGACCAGGTCGCGACCGACCTGCGGTTGTGGCTGCGCCGGACCACCGACCGGATCGATGCCGCGGTTCTTGGGCTCGAGCGGGCGCTGGTGGGGCTGGCCGAGCGCGACGGCGACGCGGTCCTGCCGGGAACCACCCATATCCAGCCAGCCCAACCGGTCCTGCTGGCTCATCACCTGCTGGCCTACGTCGAGATGCTCGAGCGCGATCGAGGCCGGCTCGCCGACGCTCGTCGACGGGCCAATCTCTCGCCCCTCGGCGCGGGAGCCCTGGCCGGCGCGGGGTATCCCCTCGACCGCGAGGAGACGGCCCGAGAGCTAGGCTTCGACGGGGCGACCGCGAACTCCCTGGACGCCGTCTCGGATCGCGACTTCGTCGTGGAGTTCGTGGCCGCCGCCGCACTATCAATGGTCCACCTCAGCCGGTTCGCCGAGGAGCTGATCTGGTGGTCGAATCCGCGATTCGGCTTCGTCCGCCTGGCCGACGCCTACTCGACCGGCAGCTCGATGATGCCGAACAAGAAGAACCCCGACCCAGCCGAGCTCATCCGCGGCCGCGCCGCCCGGGTGATCGGATCGCTGACCGGTCTGCTGGCCCTGCTCAAGGGACTGCCCCTGGCCTACCAGCGCGATCTCCAGGAGGACAAGGCGCCGCTGTTCGAGACGGGCGCGACGCTCGAAGCCTCGCTCGGGATCATGACCGGGATCGTCGCGACCCTGGAGGTCGACCGCGAGCGGATGCGCCAGGCGGCCGCAGAGGGCTTCACGACGGCGACCGCGGTGGCCGATTCGCTGGTTCGGCGCGGCGTCCCGTTCCGCGCCGCCCATCACGTGGTCGGCGGCCTGGTGGCCGAGGCGGAGCGATCCGACGTAGGGCTCGAGGCACTGTCCGACGGGGCGATCGCGGCGGCGCTCGCTGCCTCCGACGACTCCACGGCCGCGGGCCTGGCGGTCGAGCCCGGGATCGGCCCGGCGCTCCGGACGGCCGCCGGCGTCGGGGCAGCGCTGGCAGCCTGCGACGTGATCGGCGGGACCGCTCCCGATCGCGTGGCAGCGGCCCTGGCGGCGGCGCGCGCCCGGCTCGATGCTGCGCGCGACCCGCCCGACGACTCCCGCTCGGCGCGGACGCCGTAGCCGGCGGACCCGCCGCTCCGTCCGCCCGGGATCAGAGCTCGGTCGTCGAGCAGATCGCGATGTCGCGGACGAGGTGCGGGTCGCGCGCCCAGGCGCGGGCCAGGATCACGTGGAAGGTCGCGTCGGTCCGGCCGTGGGGCAGCTCGATCGTCGGCAGGTGCGTCGCTGGGATCTCGCCCTGGAACCCGATGACCTGCGATGTGCCACCGAACGGTCCCGGGCCGGCCAGTCGACCAATCCACAGGGTCAGCTCCTCGTCGAGGCCACTCGAGACCGTCGCCTGGACCTTTACCCGGATCTCGACGCGGACCTCCTGGAGGTCGAGCTGGCCGTTCGTCTCGATGGTCAGGCGGCCGTCGATCGGCGCACCGACGCAGATCGGCATCGGCCTGATCTCGACGCTCGCGCGCGCCTCGTCGGTGGCCGAATCGGCCGCCTCGTACAGCGCGAACTCCTCGACCCGGACGACGCCGGCCCGGAGGAGCGCCGTCGGCTGGAGGACCGTGACCGGCACGACGATCGCCGAATCGAACTCGCCGGGACGGTCCAGCTTGATCTCGAGGTCCCAGGTCAGCCGGCTGACCTTGGCCTCGAGCGTGGCCGGGCCGAGCGGGGGGACCGGGATCTCGAAGGGGAACTCGCGTCGTTCCCCGGGGTCGAGGCTGAGCTGGCCGGCCAGCTGGACCGGTAGCCGCCGGAGCTCCTCGGTCTTGGTGACCGTGTGCGTGCTCGAGTGTCCCTGGCCGTCGCTGGTCGTCTCCTCGAACTGCCACTGTTCGGTGGCGATGAGTGCCGCGATCACCCCGCGTCCATCGGTGCCTTGCGGGGCGACGAGCGCGACGGAGCCGGTGGCCGTCGTCCCGGGAAGGAGGCCGGCGCGGGCGAGGCTGAGCTCCCAGTCGACCCCGTGGCTGCTCGTTCGGGCGTGGATGGACGTCACAGCGGCCGGTTTCAGCCTTCCATCGCGCGAGGTTCGCTCCTTGCCCGTCGCGTGATGACGACGAGCGCGGAACGGTCGGTCGGAGTTACTCGAAGTAGCCCGACAGGTCGAGGATGAGGTGGGTCGTCCTGCCCGGGGACGACTTGTACACGAACGACGATTCGCCAGTGACGTTGAGCGGGGCGACGATGCCGTTGGCCAGCGTGTCGCCCATTGGGAAGTTGATCGTGGAGGTAGCCGGAATGGGCTCCGGGTCGGGTGTGGCCGACACGAACCCGCCGGCGGTCTGACCGGTCACGGTGAGGTTGCCGGTGACGGCCACCGCGCTGGCCGGCGCGCCCCAGTGGCCCTGGACATCGAGGGTCTTGGGGGATCCCGAAGTGAACGCGCCGGTGACGCCGGACAGGGCCACTCCGGGCCGGCTGTCCATGATCCGCGACGGGTTCAGCGGGACGAACTTCAGGCCGAGGATCCCGTCCTCGAAGTAACCGGTCACGTCGAGCAAGAAGTGGCTCGTCGCCCCGGCGGCGGACTTGTACACGATCCAGAGCGAACCGTCCGTGTCGAGCGGGGCGAAGACCCCATTGGCCCTAACGGCGCCCGCGGGGAAGTTGATGGTCGAGGTGGTCGGGCTGTTGTTCAGGGTCTTGGTGACCGACGCGAAGCCGGCCTTGCTCGGGCCGACCACCGTCAGGTTGCCCGTGATCGCCGTTGCGGTCAGGGGAACGGGACCGAGGGCGGAGCCGATCTGGAGTTTGCGTGCCGTGCTCGACACGAACTTGCCGGTCAGGCCGGCGCCCGTGCGGGTGTCCAGGGCGCGGAAGGGGGTCACCGGGGTGAACGTCCCGCCCGTGTTGTCGGCCAGGAAGTAGCCGGTCACGTCGAACAGCAGGTGGGTCTTCTTGCCCGTTGCGCCCTTGAAGGTGGCCGACAGGCGACCGGCCGGGGAGAGGGCGGTCGTGACGTTGTTGGCCCGGGTCTCGCCGACCGGGAAGTTGATCGTGGATGACGGCGGGGTGTTGGTCGAGGTCACGGTCACCGACACGAAGCCGCTGGAGGTCTGGCCGACCACCGTGACGTTGCCGGTCACGGCAACCGCCTCGGCGGGAATCCCCAGGACCCCGGCCACCTGCCAGGACCGGGCATTGCTCGAGGTGAACATCCCGGTCAGGCCCGTGCCGACTCGTGTGTCGAGGACCCGCACAGGGGCGACCGGGACGTATGTCGTTCCGTCGGTCTGGAGGCGTGAGATCTTGGTGACCCAGCCCGTAGCCCCGGCCGAACCTTCATTGCCGTCCCAGGCCTGGTTCGGGACCTGGGGATCCTGGGCCACGCCGACGTAATCGCCCCAGCGGGTGCCCGGGTATGTCCCGGCGCCGCCGGCCAGGTTCTGTTCTGCGCTGACCGAGTTCAAGGGGTCGCCCAGGAGCTGATGGCGGGTCCTTGCCACGGGATAGTCGGTGGCGATATTGGAGGAGCGGGTGTAGGCGACATGGAGCGTGCCGTCGCCGGACAGCCCGACCCCACCCATGTAGATGTCCCTGCCGATCTCGGTGACCAGGAAGTCTTGCCTGAGGGTGGCGGTGTCGTTCGCCCCCGTCCCCACGGTCGAGGTGTCGAGCTCGGTGACCCGGACGCAATCGCGCAGGGCCGTGTCGGTCGCGGGCGTGCAACCGGCGGTGGAGACGAGGACCAGCCGGTTACCCTGCCAGATCGCATCGGTCGGCCGGGAGTCGACGGCATCGACGATGGTCCCGGGGCTACCGGGCTGGCGCGGCGGGATCGGATCGACGAAGCCGCTCACAAGGGGATATTCGTCAGTCAGGTTGTCGATCCGCTCGAACTTCAGGATCCCGGTGGCCGAGCCGACGACGGTCAGGTGGCCGAGCCCGGTCGTGCCGGTACCGAAGTCGTACTGGATCACGATGTGCATCCGGCTGCTGGTTGCCGGGACCTGCACGGCAACCCGAGGCGTGAACCAATGCATCACCGCCGGGAGATTGCTGAGGTCAGTTGCCGGAAAGAACGCCTCGCGGGGCGTCAACGTGCCGAGGTTGAGGACATCGGCCCAGTCCAGGACGACCACGTCGCCGCCGGCGTAGGTCGAGCCCGCCAGGCAGTCGGCGCCTGCTGCCATGTCCAACATGTTGCTTGCGAACCCGATCTTGTCCGTGGTCGTGCCCGGCGCAGGGTAGTCCGGCAGCTGATCATTGAAGGTGATGAAGCCCTGGTCCCACGTGCCGGTCGGGTCGGTCGTGCGGGAGACCGCGAAGTCGAGATAGCCATGGCCGAAGTCAGCGCCCGGGCCGACGGGGTCCGGAAAGCAATCCCAGCTCACCTCGGTCGCCAGCCAGCGGCCGTGGAGGCTGTCATAGATCACGTGCGGATCCGAATCGAAGAATCCTGGCGCCGGCAGCTGGAAGAAATCGGGCAGCGCCACGTCGAGTACGGCCATGGTTCCCTGACGATCCGTGATCCGGATGGCCAGGTTGACGGCCTGGACGATGTGCTCCGGGCCGACCGCCACCCACGGGTCGGGCGGCTCGCCGGCCGTCGCAGCGCTGCTCGTCTGGGCCAAGCCGTCGAAACTCGACTTGAAGGCAGTTGGATGACCGTTGCTGGTCGCCTCGACCGGGGCAGGAGGGACCGCCAGCACTGTCTTGGGGCCGCCCGAGGGCGTCGTCCCGCGTGTCGATGCTTCGGGGCTGAGGAACGGCGGTGTTCGATGCTGGCGGACGGTTGGCTTTTTCGCGGCGAGCTGGCGCACGTTCACCGACGGGCGCACGCCCGCAGGACGGGTCGTGAACTTCGGAGCATTTGCCAGTCGCTTCGCGGGGGCGGCCGGATCCGTCCCACCGGACGTGGCGGACGCATTGGCGGATCCGCGTCGAACGGCGAGTGCGCCGGCCGAGGCCGTCGCCACGAGGACCAGCGCGATGGCCAGCGAAACGCTGGATCGGAGCGTCGAACGACGCAATGCCATGTCCCATTCCCCTCTTAACCTTGGGCGCACTGTCGATCGCCTTGGCGACCCCGATGCCGCCGCGACGGTATCACGCCTTTCACGCTCCGAAACGCTTGGCGGCGCATCTCCGGTGCGTAGCGTTGCCAGGAAATCGTCCCGGATCAGGACGCCGACCGGTTCACCTTCGCCCTCGTCCCGACGGGTACGATGGCCGTCATGACCATCCCGCTCGAGACCATCCGTCGCGCGCCCAAGGTGCTCCTGCACGACCACCTCGATGGCGGCCTGCGACCGCTGACGATCGTCGAGCTCGCGGCCGAGACCGGCTATGACGGCCTGCCCGTGACCGACGCCGAGGAGCTCGCCGCCTGGATCCGGCGCGGCGCCGATCGCAAGTCGCTCGAGCTCTACCTCGAGACCTTCGCCCACACCGTCGGCGTGATGCAGACGCCGGCCGCGATCACCCGGGTCGCCGCCGAGTGCGCCGAGGACCTGGCCGCCGACGGGGTCGTCTACGCCGAGGTCCGCTACGCGCCGGAGCTGTCGACCGGCGGCGGGATGACCTTGGATGCCGTGGTCGAGGCCACGATCGCGGGGTTCCGGATCGGGATGGAGCGCGCCGCCGCCGCCGGTCGCCCGATCGTCGTCCGCTCGCTGGCGACCGCGATGCGCCAGTTCGATCGGGCGCTCGAGATCGCCGAGCTCGCCCTCCGCCATCGCGACGAGGGGGTCATCGGGTTCGACATCGCCGGTCCCGAGGCGGGCTACCCGCCGGGTCGCTTCGCCGACGCGTTCCACCGGCTCGTCCATGCCAGCTTCCATCTGACGCTCCACGCCGGCGAGGGGTACGGGCTGCCGTCGATCCGCGAGGCGCTCGACCTCGGCGCCGAGCGGCTGGGCCACGGCGTGCGGATCGTCGACGACATCGCGGTCGACGAGCGCGGTCGGGCCCAGCTCGGCCGATTGGCGGCGTACGTCCGCGATCGCCGGATCCCGCTCGAGCTCTGCCCGACGTCGAACGTCCACACCGGCCTGGCCGCGTCGATCGCCGACCATCCGATCGACCTGCTGCGCCGGCTCCGCTTCCGGGTCACGGTCAACACCGACAACCGACTGATGAGCGACGTGACCCTCTCGAGCGAGTTCGCGGCACTCGACGCGGCATTCGGGATCGGGCTCGGCGAGATGGAGTGGCTGACCCTCAATGCGATCAAGTCCGCGTTCCTGCCCTTCGACGAGCGCCTGCGCCTCATCGACGAGGTCATCAAGCCCGGCTACGCGCGATTGCGTCGCGAGGCCGCGGGGTAGAGGTACGGTGTCCAGATGACCAAACGGAGCAAGACCCGAACGGAGCCATCGGCTGAGGTCGAGCCCCGCCCGGACGACGGTCCGGTCGACGACACCGTTGCCCTTGGCAAGGTCGCAGGCGATCAGGCCGCGAGCGGGCTCGCGCAGGGCCTCGCCTGGCCGCTCATCGTCTACGCCGTGGCTCGGGCGATCGGTGCCTTCGGGCGGTACCTCCGCGGCGGCAGGCGACTCCGTTAGCCGACGACCGTCGACTCGCCGGTACGGCTCGTGTACCGTGCCTCAATGACCAGACGGCGCAGGCGCGGAGGGTCGCGGCGATGATTGTCCGGACGTGGCGTGGCGCGACCCGGGCAACCGACGCTGACGCCTACGTCGAACACCTCATGAAGACCGGGATCCCCGAGTACGAGGCGACCACCGGGAACCGCGGGACGCTCCTGCTCCACCGGGCCGTCGGCGATCGCGAGGAGTTCCTGATCCTGTCCTGGTGGGACTCGCTCGACGCCATCCACGGCTTTGCCGGCGACGACATCGCAAGTGCGGTCTTCTACCCGGAGGACGAGCGCTATCTGGTCGAGCGCGACCTCGAGGCGCACCACTGGGAAGTCGGTTACGCGAGCGTCGGCCGGCCGACGATTCCCGACGACCTCGTCTCCGGCGGCTGACCGAAGCCGTCAGGCCGGTGTCGGCTCGGCGGTCTCGACGGTCGTCGGCAGCGAGTCGAGCAGGGGATCGGTCCACGTCCAGGCGGCGCCGTGGTGGCGTCCGACGGCGCCGTGGCGGGCGGCCTCGACCCGCAGCGGCAGCCCGAAGATCTCGATGAACCCGACCGCGGCGGCATGGTCGAACGCGTCGCCCTCGTCGTAGGTCGCGAGGCTCTTGTCGTAGAGCGACAGAGGTGAGCGCCGCCCGACCACGATGGCCGAGCCATGGTCGAGCCTGATTCGGGCATCTCCGCTGACCACTCGCTGGGAAGAGGCCACGTAGCCCCGCAGGTCGCGGTGGAGGGCGCTGAACCATAGTCCGTCGTACGTCAGCCGGGCCAGCTCGTCCGCGACCAGCCCGTCGAACCGGAGGGTGTCCTTGGACAGGGTCAGGCTCTCGAGTGCGCGATGCGCCGCGTGCAGGATCGTGGCCGCCGGGGCCTCGTAGATCTCGCGGCTCTTGATCCCGACCAGGCGGTCTTCGACATGGTCGATCCGGCCGACGCCGTGGGCGCCACCGAGGGCATGGAGTCGGTCGATGAGCGCGACCGGGTCGAGCCGCTCGTCGTCGACCGAGACGGGCACCCCGCCCTCGAAGCCGATGACGATCTCGACAGGGGCGGGAGCCGCGCTCGGCTCGACCGTCCACTCGTAGGCGTCGGGCGGCGGGGCGACCCACGGGTCCTCGAGCACGCCGGTCTCGCATGATCGGCCCCACAGGTTGACGTCGATCGAGTAGGGCGAGCTCTTGGTGATCGGGATCTCGATCCCCCGGGCGTTGGCGTAGTCGATCTCCTGGTCGCGCGACAGGCCCATCCCGACCCGCATCGGGGCGACGACCTCGAGGCCCGGGTTCAGCGCGTGGACGGCCACGTCGAAGCGGACCTGGTCGTTGCCCTTGCCGGTGCACCCGTGCGCGACGGCATCGGCGCCCTCACGCGCCGCGACCTCGACCAGGAGCTGGGCGATCAGCGGCCGCGCCAGGGCCGTCGCCAGCGGATAGGCGCCCTGGTATAGCGCATTGGCCTGGAGATGCGGCCAGACGAAATCAGTCACGAAGCGCTCGCGGGCGTCGACGACGTAGGCCCTGGTCGCCCCGGCGCTCATTGCCCGGCGCTCGACGCCCTGCCGGAGCGAGCCGCCGCCAACGTCCACGGTGAGGGTCACCACCTCGACACTGAACTGTTCCTTGAGCCACGCAACGGCGACCGACGTGTCGAGCCCGCCCGAGTACGCGAGGACGACTTTGTTCATGTGCGAGCCTCCGGGCCGGCCGTGGCCAATGCCTCGATCGCCCGGAACCGATCGAGCCAGCGCTCGAGCCGGTCCTCGTCGGCGAACAGGACGAGGAGGGTATTGTCCCCCGCGAGGGTGCCCTCCTGCTCGGTCAGCGACGAGTCGTCGATCGCCTGGGCGATCGTCGAGGCGGTGCCGGGGGTGGCCACCAGGAGCACGATCAGCCCGCTCCGCCCGATCGTGACCGGGATGTCGCCAAGGATGCGCCGCAGTCGCTCGTCGGAACGCGGTGGCGGGACGGCGAGGTCCTCCGGCGCGACGTAGACGTGGCGGTTGCCCCGCGGGATCTTGACCAGGCCCAGCTCGGCCACGTCGCGCGAGACGGTCGCCTGGGTCACCGTGTAACCCCGCCGGCCGAGCTGCGTGGCGAGCTCGCCCTGGCTGCCGATCGGCATCCGGGTGATGAGCTCGCGGATCGCCCGCTGGCGATCGACCCGGGTGCCCGCCGTCGTTCCGTTGCGCATCGTCGGCCTCCTCAGGCTGCCCCGACCCGGGGCGAGCGGCTCGCGGTCAGGCGAGTCCCGAAGGTTGGGTCGTCCAGGGCGCGGGCCAGCGCGTCGGGCGCCGACGCGTCGGCGATGATCGCCTCGGCTCCCTCCCAGTCGAGGGCGAGCAGGGCCGCCCGGATCTTGGGGACCATGCCGCCGCCGATCGTGCCGGCCTCGATCAGCGCCTCGGCCTCGCCCGCGGTCAGGCTGTCGAGCCGCTGCCCGTCGGCGTCGCGGACTCCGTCCACGTCCGTCAGCAGGACCAGCTGGCGGGCGCCCAGGCCGGCCGCGATGCCGGCCGCCACGTCGTCGGCGTTGACGTTGCAGACGATCCCGTCCTCGTCCCTGGCCAGCGGGGCGACGACCGGAACCTGGCCGCCGACAAGCAAGGAGTCGAGCAGGTCCCGCCGCAGTCCGACGACGTGGGCAACGAGACCCATCCCGGGCACCCGTTCGGCGATGAGCATGCCGCCGTCCACGCCGGACAAGCCGACCGCGTCCACCCCGAGGTCGCGCAGCCCGGCCACCAGCTCGCTGTTGACGACGCCCCGCAGGACGGCTGCAGCGACCTCGAGCGCCGCCGCATCGGTCACTCGCAGGCCACCCTCGAACGTCGACGGCACGCCCAGTCGGTCGAGCCACTCGCTGATCCGCTTGCCACCGCCGTGGACGAGCACGACCGGGCGCGTGCGGGCCACGCTGGCGACCTCGCTCAGCACCTGGGCCTGGTCGGCGATCGTCGTGCCGCCCAATTTGATGACCAGGATCTCGCTCATCGGTCGGCTCGCCGAGAAGGCAGCACACCGCCGGCCGCCACGAATCCGTTCACGTGGTGTACTCCGAGTTCTCGATCACGTAGGCCTCGGTCAGGTCGCAGCCGAACGCCTCGCCAGAGCCCTGCCCAAGACCCAGGTCGAGCCGGATCAGCACCTCGGGCGCGTCCATGGCCGTCCGCGCCGCCTCACGGTCGAAGTCGACCGGACCGCCCATGTTGCCGTCGAATACGAGCTGGCCGGCGATGGCGATCCGTAGCCGATCGGGATCGAGGCCGACCGGCTGGCCGGCGAGCCGCGTGGCATCGGTCTCTTCCATGCCGCTTGCCTCGAGCACCGGTCGGTCGGCGAGGCGGGCGTTCCCGGCGGCGCCAGCGATCCGACCCCAGTTCGGATCACGCCCATGGGCGGCGGCCTTGACGAGGCTGCTCGAGACGACCGCGCGCGCGACGGCTCGCGCCTCGGCATCGTAGGACGCGCCGGACACCTGGCAGGTCACCAGGGTGGTGGCGCCCTCGCCGTCGGCGGCCTGCTGCCGGGCGAGGTCGCGAGCGACGGCCTCGAGGGCACCGCCGAATGCGGCCGCTGCCTCGCTGTCGGCCGCGAGGGGCGCGGTCCCGGCGGCCCCTGAAGCGAGCACGAACACGGTGTCGTTGGTGCTGGTGTCGCCGTCGACGCTCAGCTGGTCCCAGGTGCGAGCGGCCGCTGGGCGGAGCAGCCCGAGAAGGACCGTCGGCTCGACGTTCGCATCGGTCAGCACGACGGCCAGCATCGTGGCCATCCGCGGATGGATCATCCCGACGCCCTTGGCGATCCCCGTGACGCGAACGGCCACCGGCTCGGCGTCGAGTCCGGGGAGGGTCAGGGCAACGGTCGCGATCTTGGTCGTCGAGTCGGTCGTCCGGAGGGCGACCGCGGCTGCCTCGAGCGCCTCGTCGGTGGCCGCGACCCCGGATGCCCAGAGCTCGCGCAGTCCGGCCCGCACCTTGTCGAGCGGCAGTCGCGTGCCGATCAGTCCCGTGGAGAGGAGGAGTGTCGAGGCGACGGGAATGCCCACGGTATTCGCCAGCTCGTTCGCGATCTCGAGCTGGTCCTCTTCGCCGGCCGCGCCCGTGGCCGCATTCGCGGAACCGCTCGTGGCGATGATCGCCCGCGCCCAGCCGGAGCGGCCGTCGCCGACCGGCGAGACGCTCGCGGCGAGGTGAGCCTGGGACAGCTTGACCGGCGCGGCGGCGAACGCGTTGCGCGTGAACACGGCGGCGGCCGCGGCCGGCTCGCCCGTCGTCACGATGACGGCCAGGTCCGGCCGCCCGGAGGCCTTGATCCCCGCCGTCGTGGCGCCCGCGGCGAGCCCGGCGGCGATCGTCGCCCGGCGTTCGACAGTCGGGAGCTCGGACGGCAATGGCCCGAGCAAAGGATCGCTGCCGGCGGGGGCCGACGGGACGGCGCTGCTCATGGGGCGAGGGGATGCTGCTCGAGCCCGAGCGTCTCGGGCAGCCCGTGGACGACGTTGAATGCCTGGATCGCCTGGCCCGCTGCGCCCTTGACCAGATTGTCGATGACCCCGATCGCGAGGATCCGGCCGGTCCGCTCGTCGAGCCGGACGTGGACCCGGGCGAGATTGCTGCCGTGGACGTGGCGAGTGGCGGGTGAGCCGGCGACCAGGTCCACGAACGGCTCGTCCGCGTAGGCGTCCTCGTAGAGCGCCTCGAGCTCGCTCGCGTCGACCCGGCGGCTCGGCCGGACATGGCAGGTCGACAGGATCCCTCGGTTCATCGGCACCAGGTGGGGCACGAAGTCGACCGCCGTGGCGCCGGCGTTGGCGCCCGGCGGCAGGCCGGCCGCCTCGGCGACTCCGCCCAGCTCCTGCTCGATCTCGGCGACGTGGCGATGGCCGTCGAGGCCGTAGGCCCGGACGCTCTCGTTGACCTCGCCGAACTGGAGGTCCGGCTTGGGCTCCCGGCCGGCGCCGGAGACCCCGCTCTTCGCGTCGACCACGAGGTCGCCGATGAGTCCGGCCCGGGCCAGCGGCGCCAGGGCGAGCAGGGTCGCCGTCGGATAGCAGCCGGGTGCGCCGACGATCCGGACCTGCGCACCGCGAAGCCCTTGAAGCTCGGCACGGTGGAGCTCGGGCAGGCCGTAGACCGCCAGGTCGAGCAGCTCTGGGTGCGGGTGGGCGAAGCCGTACCAGCGGGGGTAGTCGGCCGGGTCGCGCAGGCGGAAGTCGGGCCCCAGGTCGATCGCGGTCGCGCCACCGTCGACGATCCCGGGGACGAGGTCGGCGGCCGTCCCATGGGGGAGCGCCAGGAAGACCGCGTCGGCGGTGGGCAGGTCGGCGTCGACGAGATAGGGCGACGCCGCAAGGTGCGGATGGATCGCCCCGATGGGCTCGTCGTCTCGTCCACGACCCACGAGGCCCACGATCGACACCGCCGGGTGGCGGTCGAGCAAGCGGATGAGCTCCGCCCCGACGTAGCCGGTCGCGCCGATCACGGCCACCCGGATCGGGGCCTGGCTGCCAGGGCGGCGTTCCGCCTCGGCCGCCGTCTCCAGGCGCGCGCTCACGGGCGCATTCGGCCACTCACTGGAGGCCGCCTCGTACGGTGGTCGGGGTGGATCGCCGTCATGGACGCATGACTATACATTGCGACGCATAGTCATGCAAGAGTCCGATTGGTAGCGCGCTCAGCCCGGGACGATCTCCGGGCGCCGGTATGGACCCGTGACGATCACCTCGGCGGTCTCGTCGAACGGCTTGGGGCCGGTCCCGATCACGTGGTAGGCGTGATGGACCTCGGTGGCTCCGGAAGAGAGCATCGCGTTGACCGGGCAGTACTTCGTCGCCGACAGCTCGATGCAGCGCCGGATCGCCGCGGGGCTCACACCGGACCCTTCGACCTCATGGGTCACCTCGACCAGGGTCAGGACCTGGGGGTACTCGTCGCGCTGGACCGCCCGGACATGGACCTCGTAGCGGACGAACTTCTGGCGCTTCTTGAGCGCGATCGCCACGACGTCCATCGCGCTGCACGCGGCGAGGGCTACGACGACGATCTCCACCGGGCTCAGCTCCCCGCCGGCGGCGGCATCGCCGAAGACCGGCGCGCGGCCTGTCCCGGTCACGGCGGCGAAGCGATTGCCGCCTTCGTGGCGCAACACCGCGGTCCGGATCGTGGTCACGTGGCGACCAGCTCGGGGCCAGTCGATTCGAACTGCTCGCGGTAGAGGTTGGCGTACAGCCCGCCCTGGGCCAGCAGCTCGGCGTGGGTGCCCCGCTCGACGATCCTGCCGCGTTCATACACCAGGATCCGGTCGGCGCGCAGGATGGTCGACAATCGGTGGGCGATGGCGATCGTGGTGCGGCCCTCCATCAGCCGCTCGAGGGCGGCCTGGATGAGCCGCTCGCTGACGGTGTCGAGGGCCGAGGTCGCCTCGTCGAGGATCAGGATGCGGGGATCCTTGAGCAGGACCCGGGCGATCGCGACCCGCTGCTTCTCGCCGCCCGAGAGCTTGTAGCCGCGCTCGCCGACCATCGTGTCGTAGCCGTGGGGCAGCTCCAGGATCCGATCGTGGATCGCCGCCGCCGTCGCTGCGATCTCCAGCTCGGCATCCGTCGCGTCGGGCTTGGCGTAGCGCAGGTTGTCACGGATCGAGGCATGGAACAGGTACGTCTCCTGGGTCACGAAGCCGATGACCCGACCGAGCGATTCGAGGGTGATCCTGCGGACATCATGGCCATCGATCTCCACCGCCCCGTCGTCCACGTCGTACAGCCGCGGGATGAGGTAGGTCGTGGTCGTCTTGCCCGACCCCGAGGGCCCGACCAGCGCGACCAGCTCCCCCGGCGCGGCCTCGAAGTCGATCCCCTCGAGGGCGAACGGCTGGGCGATGCGCAGCTCGGGCACCGCCAGGGGCGGTCCGGCGCCGATGCCCTCGACCTCGGCCAGGGCCACGGCCGCGTCCGGCCCGAGCTCGGAGGGATCCGTCTCGGCCTCGGGACCGCCCTCGGGCGCGAGGCGGATCGCCGGCACGGCCGGAGCCGGGTAGCGGAACGACACGTCCCGTAGCCGGACGCTGCCCTGGACGGTCGCCGCGTCGAGGGCCACAGCGTCGGGCGCATCCACGATCTCCGGGTCTAGGTCGAGGTACTCGAAGATCCGGTCGAACAGGGCCAGCGAGCCCTGGACCTCGACCTGCACGTTGAGGAGCGCCCCGAGCGGGAAGAACAGCCGGCTCTGGAGGGTCGTGAAGGCCACGATCGAGCCCGCGCTGGGTGCACCCGCGTCGCCGTTCGCCGCGAGCGTCCCAGCCAGCCAGTACACGAAGGCCGGGGTGATGCTGAAGATCGTGCCGATGATCATGAAGAACCAGCGCCCGACCATGGCCTGCCGGATCTGCAGCTTAGCCAGACGCAGGTTGAGCCCCCGGAACCGGTCGACCGCCGCGCTCTGCTGGCCGAAGGTCTTGCTCAGGAGCATGCCGCTGACGCTGAGCGTCTCCTCGGTCGCCGCGGACAGGTCGGCCAGCGACTTCTGGGTCTCCGAGCTGACCTCGCGGCGGACCTTGCCCACGCGGTAGGTGAGGTACATGAAGAACGGCAAGACCCCGAGCGACATGACGGTCAGGCGCCAATCGATCAGGAACATGGCGGCGATCGTGCTGATCGCGACCGCGAGATTGCTGGTCAGGTTCGCGGCCGTGTCGGTGACTACCTGCTGCACGCCGCCGACGTCGTTGGCCAGGCGGCTCTGGATCTCGCCGGTCCGGGTCTCCGTGAAGAACCGCAGCGGCAGCCTCTGGAGATGGGCGTACAGCGCGTTGCGCAGATCCTGCATCACGTTCTGGCCTACGACGTTGTTGAGGTAGGCCTGGCCCACCCCCAGCAGTCCGGTCAGGATCGGGATCCCGATCATCAGCCCGACGTACAGGTTCAGGCGCTCGAAGTCGTGTCCGATGATGACCTCGTCGAGCAGCTTGCCGAGGAGGAGCGGGTTGATCAGCCCGAGCAGGCTCGTGACCAGGATGGCCACCACCACGATCGCGACCTGGGGCCGGTACGGCGCAAAGAACGCGGCGATCCGGCGGATGGTTCGGGTGCGGCGTTCTTTTGGGATGGGCGGGCCACCCTGACCGGACATTGCGAACGGGCCGCCTCGACCGAACATCAGTGGCCGACCGGGCCGCCGCTGATGCTGCTCTGCCGCCGGGGCCTCACGCTGACTGGCCGGCGGTCGCGGGCGCCGACGCGATGGCGACGATCGTCGAGCGACGTCCCGGGTTGCCCGCCACGAGCGCGTCGCCGATCCGGCCGATCCATCGGGTGGGACGTCGTCGTCCCCAGGCCTGCCGCAGGTGGCCGACGGTGTGCAGCCGGTTGTCGATGAACCCGGCCCCTTCGAGCATCCGCCGGATCGTGGTCGGGTCGTTGCAGGCGCCGACGAGCCGATGCGCGTCGGCCGGCGCCGACTTGACCCAGTTCTGGGCGCGGCCACGGAGCAAGGAGGGTAGGCCCAAGTAGGCGCGAACGAAGGGGTGACGCCGATTGACTGTGGTCGCAACGAGCCGGCCACCCGGCCGCAGGGCCCGGCGAAGGTGACCCAGCGCGATGGCCGGGTCGTCGAAATGCTCGAGCGCGAAGTTCATCAGGATGACGTCGAAGGTGCCCGGCTCAAACGGCTCGCTCGCCGCGCACAGGTCCACGGTCATGAATTCGTCGAGGTAGGCCAGCGGCTCGCTCGGCTGGTGGACGTCAGCGCCGACGAAGCGCCCGATCCTCGCCCGGAACGGCCGCAGCGGTGACGCTCGTCCGCAACCCGCGTCGAGGACGACGGCAGACCGCCCGTTCCTGGCCTGGGCCTCGCTGATGGCCTCGTCGAGGGCGATCCTGACCAGGTCGTAGACGGTCGGCTCGGTCGCGCTCACCACGCCGTCTTGGTGCTCGCCTCGGCGATGCCCTCCGACTCGAGCCAGCGCTCGGCATCGATCGCTGCGCGACACCCGTCGCCGGCGGCGGTGACGGCCTGGCGGTAGCGATGGTCATGGACGTCGCCGGCCACGAAGACGCCGGGGATCTTGGTCACGGTGTGGTCGGACACGAGCAGGTAGCCCTTCTCGTCGACGTCCAGCCAGTCCCGGAAGACCTCACTGTCGGGCTTGTGGCCGATGGCCACGAACAGGCCATCGGCCGGCAACGTTCGCTGCTCGCCGGTGGCTGTGTCGCGCAGCCGAAGCGCCTCGACGCGGGTGTCGCCGAGGACCTCCTCGACCGCGGTGTTGATGTGGATCTGGATCTTGGGGTGGTTCGCGGCCCGGTCGACCATGATCTTGCTGCCGCGGAACTCGTCACGACGGTGGAGCAGGTGGACCTTATTCGCGAAACGGGTCAGGAAGGTCGCCTCCTCGAGGGCCGTGTCGCCACCGCCGACCACCGCGATCTCCTTGTCCCGGAAGAAGAAGCCGTCACACGTCGCACAGGCACTGACTCCGCGCCCACGGAGCCGGGTCTCGCTGTCCAGGCCGAGCCAGATCGCGCTCGCGCCGGTCGCGATGATGACCGACTCGGCGCGGTATTCGACGCCGCGCGCCCAGAGCCGGAAGGGCCGCCCCGACAGGTCCACCATCTCGACGTCGACATCGACGATGTGCGAGCCGAACCGCTCGGCCTGCTCGCGGAAGCGGGCCATCAGGTCAGGACCCTGGATCCCCTCGGGGAAGCCGGGATAGTTCTCCACGTCGCTGGTGATCATCAGCTGGCCGCCGGCGGCCGAACCGGCCAACACGATGGGGGCGAGGTTGGCCCGGGCGGCGTAGATCGCCGCGGTCAGCCCGGCCGGGCCGGAGCCGACGATGATGACCTTGGACTCGGTCGGCCCCCGGCTCGCGACCGTGTCCTCGGGACCGCCGACCGCGGCGACCGGCGCGGCGGCGTCGGGCGCGAAGGCGATCGGGCTGACCGCCGCGGCGAGCGGCACGGCCCCCGTATCCCCGCTGAAGTCGATCGTGAACCCACCGAATGGGTCGGCCGCCGGACTCGCTGCCCTCCCGGAGCCGTTCGGGTCGGTCGTGGGCGTGCTCTTCGTGGTGTCGTCGGTCATGTCGAGCTAAATGGTAGCACGGTCGGGATACCCCCTGGGAGTATACGGGCCCGGTGTCCGCGCGCCCATCAGAGGTCGCGCAGCTGGGGGATCACGTCCCGCCCGATCAGCTCCAGCTTCGAGGTGTCCTCGACGCCGGTGAGGCTGAAGATCACGTGCTGGGCACCGGCGTCGGCGAGCTCGCCGAACCGGTCCACCACCCGGGCCGGGCTCTCGGTGCCGCGTCTGCCATCCGGGCTGACGCTCACGTCCTGGTTGGTCGTCCGCTCGATCTCGTCGTAGTCACGGCCCAGACGCTCGCAATGCGCCCGCAGCACGGCGT
This sequence comes from Chloroflexota bacterium, assembly GCA_039931975.1. Taxonomy (GTDB): domain Bacteria; phylum Chloroflexota; class Limnocylindria; order Limnocylindrales; family CSP1-4; genus Chersky-267. Next base: position 38,026 of record JBDTQW010000004.1, read on the forward strand.
ACTTGTGAGCGATCCGGGGACCGTCACCGAAGACGTTCGTGGCGTCGGCGTATTGGGCCACCAGGCGGAGGGTCTTCTGCTCCCCGCCGCCGCCGATCATGATCCGCGGCCGCGGCCGCGAGAGCGACTGGGGCGAGTTGAGCAGCCGGGTCGCCCGGAACTTCTTGCCTTCGAAGGCGGCCTCGCTGCCGCGCTCGCCCTGCCACATCCCGTGGGCGATCTGGAGGGTGTCCTCGAGCATGTCGAATCGCTCGCGGAGGGGCGGGAACGGGAAGCCCAGGGCCCGGCTCTCACTCTCGTTCCAGGCGGCCCCGATGCCCAGCCAGGCCCGGCCGCCGGACAGGACGTCGAGCGTGGTCGTCGCCTTGATCCACAGCCCTGGGTAGCGGTAATGCACCCCTCCGACCATCAGCCCGAGGCTGACTCGTTTGGTGTGGCCGGCGAGGAACCCGAGGGCGGTCATGCCCTCGAGCATCGGCTCTTCCTCGGGTCCGTTCCCCCGGATCTGGAAGAAGTGATCCATCACCCAGACCGAGTCGAAGCCGACATCCTCGGCGGTCTTCGCCACCCGGACCAGCGTCGGGCCGATCTCGGCCGCCCCGCCGGGCCAGGTGAACGAGCCGATCTGCAGGCCGATCTTCACGCCGGGACACCTCGTGGCACGGCGCGCGATCCAGGCCGCACGCCAGATGGTTGCAGGGTAAACGAGTTAGCGGAAGAGGTCCGACTCGCCGGGGATGAGCGCCTCGCGGATGGTCCCTTCGCCGGCTGGCGGGTGCGCACCGCGGACGATCGCGACCGGCCGACCGGCGGATTTGCCCAGGGCGAGCTCGGCGGCCGAGGCGATCTCGTCGGCCGCCGCCCGGACCGTCGACCGCATCGTCCGGCCGTCCGCGTCGGGAGTGCCGCGCAGGTCCTCGAGCGGTGTCATGCCCGAGACCCCGATCGCGACGTCGACGATCCCCCAGCGCCAGGGCCGACCGAACGAATCCGAGACGATCACCGCCAGGTCCAGCCCGATCCGCTCGCGGACCGCCGTTCGGATCCGGCCGGCCGAGGCGTCGGGATCGACCGGCAGGAGCGTCACGATCGAGCCCGTGTCCGGACCGACGTTGCTGGCGTCGACCCCGCCGTTGGCGCACACGAACCCGTGGGCGGTCTCGGTGATGATCACCCCGTTCGCCATCCGGACCACCCGGCGCGCCTCGCGCAACACGACCTCGACCTGGCGCGGGTCGCGATCCCAACGCTCGGCGAAGGCGACCGCCTCGGGTCGTGGCTCGACGCTCGTCAGATCGACGATGGCGCCCTCGGCCTTGGACACGATCTTCTGGGTCACCACCAGGACGTCATCGTTGCGCAGGGGGCCGAACGGGCCGGCGTGGAGCTCGGCCAGGCGCTCCGCGAGCAGGGCCGGGAGGTCGTCGCCGGGTCGGATCTCGGGGATCCCGTCGAGGGCGACGACCTCGACGCGGCTCGGCAGGTCAGCCGACATGCGCCCGGTCGAGCAGGCCGAGCTCCTCGGCCAGGATGAGGTCGTCGGGCAGATCCAGGTCGAGGCTCAGCGGCCCATCGAGCTCGACCGTTGCCGCGCCCGCCGCCTTCGCTTCGGCCAGGTGCGCGGCGCGGCTGCCTGACCCGAACGCGAACGGGATGACATCGGGCGGGCTGACGAGGAGGACGTTCGTACCGCGGCCGTGGCGGTCGGCGACCAGGGCCACCAGGGGACGGCCGGGCTCGAGTGCGCCGGCCGCGCCGGCGACCACCGCGTCGATGGTCTCGACCGAGATCGCGGGCAGGTCGCCGGCCAGGATCAGCAGCGCAGTCGCGCCGTCGGCCACCGCCCAACGCGCCGCGGCCCGGAGACCCTCGTTGAGGCCTCTGTCGACCTGGCGGACCGGGCTGGCTCCGGCCGCGCTGGCCACCCGGAGCGAGGCCGGATCCGGGCTGACCGCGACGACCGAGGCGACGCTCGAGGCGGCGCCAGCGGCGCGGACGGTCCGGTCCAGCAGCTCGACCACGAGCTGCTGCCGTTCCTCGGCGTCGAGCCGATCGCCCAGGCGCGACTTGGCGCCCTCGAGCGAGCCCACGGGTACGATCGCAGTGATGCGGCTGAGGTCGGCGCTGGCGCGGTCTTGGGCGCTCCCGCGGTCTTGGGCGCGCGCGGGGTCTTCGGTCATGGCCGCCATCGTAGACGCTCGGTCGCGCCTGGCTTCGGGCTCAGCCCGCGCCTCCGAGGCGTTCGGCGAAGGCCAGCGTCTCGCCGGCCACGCGGGCTCGGGCCGCGTCATCGGCCATGATCGTGTCGGTGACCAGGGTGGTCATTCCGAGGGCCGCGATCGCGGGCTCGAGCGCCGCGTCGACCGTATCCAGCACGAACCCGTCGATCAGTCCGGCGTAGATCCGGGCGACGCCCAGGGCGCTCGACTCGTGGCCGAGCGAGACGAGCATCCGGTCGGCCGGTCCCTTGAGCGCCTGCCCGCCGACGATCCCGGAAACGGCCACGACCGGGGCGCCGCGGGCTCGCACGTTTGCCAAGGCGTCGAGGAGGCCGGGCACGGCCAGGATCGGTCCGACCGACACGATCGGGTTCGAGGGCGCGACGACCACCGCGCGGGCCGAAGCCAGGGACTCCAGGACCTCCGGCGTCGGCCGCGCGGCGTCGATCCCCAAGAAGCGGACCTCATGGACCGTCGGCGCCTGGTGCCGATGGACGAAGTACTCCTGGAACTCGAGCCAGCCGTCGTCGCTGCGGATCTCGGTCCGGACCGGCCCGTCGGTCATGGGCAGGATCCGGGCCGCGATCCCGAGCGAGCGCTGGAGACCCAGAGCGACCTCGGTCGGGCGCGCGCCGGCCTTGAGCCGCGCCGTGCGCACGATGTGCGCGGCCAGATCGCGGTCGCCCAGGCGGAACCAGGTCTCCTCACCGTAGACCTCGAGCTGCTCGGCGACGGCGTAGGTCTCGCCCCGGATCCCCCAGCCTTGTGCGCGATCGTCAAGCCCGGCCAGGTTGTAGAGGACGGTGTCGTGGTCGGGCCAGACCAGCAGCCCGTGGCGCTCAACGTCGTCTCCGGTGTTGACGATGACCGACAGTTCCGAGCCGACCAGCGCCTGGACGCCATGGGCCAGCTTGGCGCCGCCAACGCCGCCCGCCAGGACGGCGACGGTCACCCGGCCGGCTCGGCGACGGCCAGCTTGTCGAGCGCGGTGCGGACCTCGCCGATCCGGGCCAATGTCTCGGTGTCGAACGGCGCGGGCAACCGGACGATGACGGTGCCGAACCCGAGCCGGCGATAGGGCAGGATGGCTGCGGCGATCTCACTCGGCGGGCCGAGCAGCACAGGGACGTTCATGCCGGCGATGCCGCCGTCGACGCGGTTGTGATCGAGGAGGCCGTTCATGGTCCTCTCGGCCTCCGCCGGGTCGTCCCGGATGACGATAGGAAAGCTGACCGTGCGCTCGATCGTCTCGGGATCGCGTCCGACCGCGGCGCAATGTTCGCGCAGGATCGCGTCGCGAGCGGTCACCTCCTCGAGTGTGCCCGAGGTGTTCCAGGCATCCCCGTGGCGGGCAACCGTGCGGAGCGTCTTCTTCGGCCCGGAACCGCCGATGAGGATGGGCAGGTGGGCCTGGATCGGCCTGGGCAGTTGCTCGGCCTCGTGGAACCGGTAGGCCGGGCCTTCGTGGTCGACCATCTCGCCGTCCAGCAGCCGGCGGATGATCCCGACCGCCTCGTCGAGCCGATCGAGCCGCTCGCCGACGGTCGCCCCGAAGTCGATCCCGTGAGCGTCGTGCTCGCGCTCGAACCAGGCCCCGCCGATGCCCAGGATCGCTCGCCCGTCGCTGATGTGGTCGAGGGTCGTGGCGAGCTTGGCCGTGTGCCCCGGATTGCGGAAGGTGTTGGCGCCGACCATCAGCCCGAGCCGGATCCGCGACGTGAGCGCCGCCCACGCGGCGAGGCTCGCCCAGCCCTCGAAGATCGACTGGCGCCACGGGCCCTGGATGGCCATGAGGTGATCCCAGGTCCAGAGCGAATCCCAGCCCGCCGCCTCGGCCTCGAGGGCCGCGGCCCGGAACCGTGGCCAGTCACTGGCCTGTGACCAGAGCTGGGCGCCGAACTGGGTGGTGGTCTCCGTCATGAACGCGATGGTAGACGGGCGGGCTCCGACGCGGGTCCGGACCCGCAAGAGGCCATCACGGAGCGTTGTCCGAGCGTTGACGAAGAGGCCTTGACGCGGCGGCCCGTGGGGCTGGCACAATGCACCCGACGAGGGTGCTCGCCCGGGGGCGCCGGGCCCCGTCACCTGCAGCGCGACATGCGCAAAGAGTCCGGAGGAGGAGACGTCCACGGCGTCGACCCGCGAAGCAGGGAGTCACACCAAACGGATTAGTGGGAGACATCGAGTTGCTGAACAAGCACGCGCTCCGGCTGGGGGTCATCGGGACCACAGCCATCCTCATCCTGTCCGCTTGTACATCGAGCGGCGGTAGCACCGCAACAGCAGGCGCGCCCACGGTGGCACCTTCTGGGGCGGCCCCCTCGGCCGCCGCCAGCGCCGCTGGCGATCCAAAGACCGCCACCTCGGCGGCCGACGTCGGTGGCGTCGACGCCATCTGTGCCGCCGGCAAGGCCGAAGGCCAGGTAAACCTCATCGCGACTCCGCCCGACTGGGCGAACTACGGCCAGATGATCACGGACTTCCAGACCAAGTACGGGATCAAGGTCAAGTCGGACCAGCCCGACGTCGACAGCGCGGCCGAGATCAAGGCGGCGAACGACCTCGCCGGCACGGGCCGCCAGCCCGACATCTTCGACCTTACGACGGCGGTGACCACGGCCAACACCGACAAGCTCGCGCCGTACAAGGCGGCCACCTGGGCCGACATCCCCGACGTCAACAAGGAGCCGACCGGGCTCTGGACCAACAACTACACCGGCTTCCAGAGCATCAGCTACGACACGAGCCTCGGCGACATCACTAAGGTTGCAGACCTCGCCGATCCCAAGTACAAGGGCAAGGTCGCCCTCAACGGCGATCCGCTCAAGTCCGGGGCCGGCTTCAACGGTGTCGTCCTCGCTGCGCTGGCCAACGGCGGCTCGGCGGACAACATCGCGCCCGGCGTCGACTTCTTCAAGAAGCTGGCCGATTCCGGCAACCTGATCCCGGTCGACCCGGCCCCCGCGACGATCGCGGCAGGCACGACCCCGATCGTGATCGACTGGACCTACAACGAGACTGCGCAGATCGCCAAGGTTGCGCCTAAGGGGATCACCTGGAAGGTGGTCGTGCCGACGGACGCGCCGCCCGTCGCGTCGTACTACAACGAGGCGATCAACAAGGACGCAGCGCATCCCGCCGCGGCTCGTTGCTGGGTCGAGTACGTCCTCTCGGATGCCGGCCAGAACACGTGGCTCACGGGCGGCGCACTGCCGGTCCGACTCATCGCCATGCAGAAGGCCGGGACCCTCGACCAGACGGCGCTCGCCGCGATGAATCCGCCGACGACCTCTCCGGTCCAGCTGACCCAGGCCCAGGTCGAAGCGGCCACGAAGTACCTCACCGACAACTGGAAGTTCATCTCGATCAAATAGCCCAGACCAGAGCCTGGTGGCTCCCGTGCCCGAGACGCCGGCCTCCACGCCGGCCTCGTCCGGCTCGAGCGCGGCCAGCCCCGTCATCGACGGGGCTGGCCCACGTCGCCTGCGCGGAGCACCGAACTACCTCGCGTTCCTCCCGTTCCTCGCGTTCGTCGGACTCTTCCTGATCGTCCCGACCCTGGTCGTGGCGGTCGGCGCGATCACCTCCACCAAGGGCGGGTTTACGCTCGACAACGTTTCCCGGTTGTTCACCGACGAGGTGTTCGTCAGTGCCTTCATGAGGTCGATCCAGCTGGCCGTCGGTACGGCGATCATCGGCGCGATCTTCGGCGCGCTCCTCGCCTGGGCCGTCGCTCGGGGTGACCCGAATGGCCAGCTCCGCCAGGTCGTCTTGGCGGCATCGGGCGTGCTCGCCCAGTTCGGCGGGGTCATGCTCGCCTTCGCCTTCCTGGCGACTTTCGCCGGGACTGGCCTGGTGACCCTGTTCTTCAAGAACATCCTCCACGTCGGTGTCCCCTATGACACGACCTGGCTGTTTGGTCTGACCGGGCTTGCCGTCGTATACGCCTACTTCCAGATCCCGCTGATGCTGATCGTCTTCCTGCCCTCGCTCGACGGCCTTCGCCAGGAGTGGTATGACGCGTCGGCGAGCCTGGGCGGGGGCAGCTGGGCCTTCTGGCGGCACGTCGGCGGGCCGATCCTGGCACCGAGCTTCCTGGGTGCGCTGCTGCTGCTCTTCACCAACGCCTTCTCGGCCTACGCCACCGCAGCGGCCCTGGTCAGCCAGGGCAGCCCGATCATCACCCTCCAGATCTCCAACCAGCTCCAGAGCGAGGTCGTCCTTGGCCAGGAGAACGTTGGCAAAGCGCTGGCGCTCGGCATGATCATCGTCGTTTCGCTGGTGATGGCCGCCTATGCGTTCATCCAGCGACGCGCCTCGCGGTGGGTCCGATGACCGCACCAGAAGGCGTCTTCCTCGGTGCCGCCGGCCCCGAAGGGGGTGACCTTCTAACCCGGCCAAGGGGCGCCGGGCACGGTCGCCGTGGATCCAAGCCGCAGCTCGGTGCGCGGATCGCGATCGTCGTCCTGGTCTTCGGCTACCTCCTCCTGCCGCTGGTCGCAATGCTCGAGTTCTCGACCAGGGGCGATTACGGCAGCCGGAGCCTCGATGCGTTTGCGGCGATCTTCACGTACCCGGACCTCGTCGACGGCATCACCACGTCGCTCGAGATCGCCGTCCTGACGGTCTTCGGAATGCTCCTCCTGCTCGTTCCGACGATGGTCTGGACGGTCGTCCGCGTACGGCGGATGCGCCGGGTCATCGAGTTCCTGTGCCTGCTACCGCTGGCGATCCCGGCCATCGTCATCGTCGTGGGTATTGCTCCCATCTACCACTGGATGGGCACGCACCTCGGTGGGGTGGGGGGGTCGCCGCTGACCCTCGCCCTCATCGACATCATCCTCGTGCTGCCATACGCCTACCGGGCCATCGACTCCGGCCTCCGGACGGTCGACGTCGCGACGCTCGCTGACGCGGCCCGCAGCCTGGGCGCCGGCTGGCCGAGGACGATCCTCCAGGTGATCGTCCCGAACATCCGGGGCGGGATCCTGGCGGCCTCCGTCCTGGCCGTGGCCCTCGTCCTCGGCGAGTACACCATCTCGTCGCTGCTGTCGTTCGACACGCTCCAGGTCGTCATCTTCCTGCTCGGCAAGCGCGATCCGTTCGTGTCGGTCGCAGTCTCTCTGTCCGCCCTCGTCTTCGCCTTCGTCCTGCTCTACATCATCGCCCGCTTCGGCGCCGGATCGCGCGCCGAGCAAGCCGCCGAGGAGGAGCCCGTCACATGACCGCTACGACCGCGGGGACCGCCACGGCCGAGCGTGCCGGAGTCGCCGTCCAGTTCCAGGACCTGCACCGCTGGTACGGCCAGGTTCACGCCCTCGACGGACTCACGATCGACATCGCCCCAGGCGAGCTCGTCGCCCTCCTCGGGCCGTCCGGCTGCGGCAAGACGACGGCGCTGCGGGCCCTCGGGGGGCTGGACGAGGTCGACGCCGGCCGGATCCTCGTCGACGGCAAGGACATGACCCACGTCCCCGCGAATAGGCGCGGGATGGGCATCGTGTTCCAAGCGTACAGCTTGTTCCCGAACATGACCTCGATCGAGAACGTGGCCTACGGGCTGCGCCTTCGGGGTGTCGGGAAGGACAAGCGCCGCGAGCGGGCGGGCGAGATGCTCGAGCTCGTCGGCCTCGCGAAGCAGGCCGATCGGTACCCCTACCAGATGTCGGGCGGTCAGCAGCAGCGCGTGGCTCTCGCGCGCGCCCTGGCTATCCAGCCGAAGGTGCTCCTCCTCGACGAGCCCCTGTCGGCGCTCGATGCGAAGGTGCGTCGGCAGCTGCGCGAGGAGATCCGTCGCATCCAAATCGCGGTCGGCACGACCACCCTGTTCGTCACCCATGACCAGGAGGAGGCGCTCGCCCTGGGCGATCGGGTCGGGGTCATGTCAGCCGGCAAGCTCGAGCAGATCGCAACGCCGACCGAGCTCTACGAACGGCCGCGGACCGCCTTCGTCGCAGAGTTCGTCGGTCTGACGAACCGAATGCGCGGGATCGCCGATGCCGGGGCCGTGCAGATGCTCGGCGCCCGGGTGCCGCTCCTCGACGGATCGGCCGGCCCCGGTCCGGTGGTCGCCCTGGTGCGCCCGGAATCGGTGAAGCTGACGCCGGAAGACGGCGCGAGCGCCCGCGTCCTTGCGGTCAGCTTCCTCGGCTCGCTCGGTCGGGTGCAGGTCGAGCTTCCGGACGGCGACGTGGTCGTCGCCCAGATGGCCGCATCCGAGATGGCCGGCCTGGCGCCAGGGGTGCCCGTTCGGGTGACCGTGGCGGCGTCGCCCGTGTTCGCCGTCGCGGCCTGAATGGGGCTCGGGTCGCGCGCGTCACCCGCGTGATCGACCGACGATGACGGGCGACGACACATCGCTGGCCTTGGGCGGGGTCGCCGGCGGCGTATCGACCTTCGCCGGCATCGAGCTCGTCGTCTTCGACAAGGACGGCACGCTGATCGACTTCGATCGGATGTGGAGCGGCTGGTCCGCCGATCTCGTGCAGAAGCTGGTGATCATTGTCGGAGACCGCGCCCGGATGCCGCTCGTCCAGGCGTTGGGCCTCGATCCCTCTGACGAGCGGGTGATCCCCGGCAGTCCGCTGGCTGCCTGGCCGATGGCCCGACTTCGCGAGCTCACCGTCGCGACGCTTGTCGACGCGGGCCTGACCGATGGTGCCGCCGAGCTGGCCGTCACCCGGTCGTGGCAGCCACCCGATCCCGTGGCGCTGGCCCACCCGCTGGCGGACCTCAAGGCGTTGTTCAGGGCTCTTCGCGGGCGGGGCATCCGGGTCGCCGTCGCCACGTCCGACGACCGGGCCCCGACCGAGGCGACCCTGGCCGGGCTCGGTGTGGCCGGGCTCGTGGACGCGCTCGTCTGCGCCGACGACGGCCTGCCGGTGAAGCCGGCATCCGACACGTTCCTCCACGTATGCACGCGCCTCGGGGTCGACCCGTCCCGGGCGGCGATGGTCGGCGACTCACTGGCCGACCTCGCGATGGGTCGGGCCGCCGGAGCCGGTCTGGTGATCGGCGTCCTATCGGGCACCGGGACGTGGGCCGAGCTCGAACCGCTGGCGGATGTCGTCCTCGGATCCGTTGCCGATCTGTCGCTGGGCTAGGCGATCCGCTCGCCGGCGGCGACCGGGATGTCCAGGCGGTTCTCGGGTGGGGCGAGCGGACACGCCCAGCGCGGGTCGAACGCGCACGACGGCTGGTAGGCGAAGTTGAAGTCGAGTACCACCGTGCCCCGGTCGGGGTCGCCGCCCAGGTCGGCGCTCTTGGCAGCGTCGAGGAGATACCGGCCGGCGCCGTACGTCTCGGTCCCGTTGGTCGCGTCGCGGAACGGGAGGAACAGGCCGCCGGCGTAGCCCTCCATCCAGAACAGCGACAGTCGCCGCTCACCGGCGGGGAAGGGGATCGACAGGCTGCCGATCCGGCGGAAGGACAGCGTGTCGGCGCCGCTGTTGGGCAGGGCCAGCGACAGTCCCTCGAGCGCCCCCACCGGCGCCGCCGGCTCGGGCTCGAGCGTGACCTCGATGCGGAGCGCCGGATCGTACGGCCAGTGCTGCGCCCGGAACGTCGGCCGGTCGGCCGCCGGCACCGGTGACAGCGGGTGGGTCTTGTAGAGCCGCTGGCGGACATCGATCCAGTGCTGCCAGGCGACCTCGGGTCGCTCCTCGGCGAACGACCGCACGTCGGCGTACAGCTCGGCGATCGTCCGCCGCCACGCCGCCAGCTGGAGCTCGGTCCCGGGGTCCGCCGCCACGCACCGAGTATCGGCCTCGACCGGGCCGGCCGTCTACGATGGACTGGACCAAGCGGGCGATGACCGAGGAGGACGGCGTGGCGGGCCAGGCGGAGATCGGGGTATTCGGCGGATCGGGCTTCTACGCCCTCCTCGATGACGTTCGCGAGCTCAAGGTCGACACGCCCTACGGGCCGCCGTCCGACAGCCTGTTCCTGGCCGACGTCGGGAGCCGCAAGGTGGCATTCCTGCCACGCCACGGCCGGCGCCACACGATCCCGCCCCACCGGATCAACTACCGGGCCAACGTCTGGGCGATGAAGGCGCTGGGGGTCAAGGCGATCATCAGCCCCTGCGCGGCGGGCAGCCTCCAGGTGTCGGTCGCGCCGGGCGACTTCGTGGTCTGCGACCAGTTCGTGGACCGGACCGGCGGCCGGGCCGACACGTTCTACGACGGGCCGATCGTGAGCCACGTCAGCGCGGCCGAGATCTACGACCCGGAGCTGCGCCGGATCGCCATCGAGGTCATCCGCAAGCACGACATCCCGGTCCACGAGCAGGGCACCGTCGTGGTCATCCAGGGTCCGCGGTTCTCGACCAAGAGCGAGTCGAAGTGGTTCAGCGATGCCGGCTGGGAGGTCATCAACATGACCCAGTACCCGGAGGCATACCTGTGCCGCGAGCTGGGCATGGCCGTCGTCAACATCAGCCTGATCACCGACTACGACGCCGGCGTCCACGAAGGCACGGAAGCGGTGAACGCGATGAGCGTCCTGGAGGTCTTCGAGCTGAACTCGGCACGGATCCAGAAGGTGGTCCTGGACATGATCGAGCGCTTCCCGGCGGACCTCGATAGCCTCGGCGCGGCCGAGGTGCTCGAGTTTTCCCGAGGTGACGGGCACACGATCTCGGCCGAGGACATCCGCCTGTTCGAGACGGACCTGTAGGGCTGACCGGGTGAGCGAGCACCTGCCCATCGGGGTGTCCATCCGGTCCATCCGGGCGACGGCGGACTGGTGGCTCGAGAGCGCACGCCGGGTCGATGCCGCCGGCTACGACGGGGTCTGGTCGTGGGACCACTTCATCGGCAAGAAAGACCGGACGGTGCCCGTGGTCGAGGGCTGGACGATCCTGACCGCAGCGGCGATGGCTACCAGCCAGGTGACCGTCGGCACGTTTGTGGCTAACGTCATGAACCGCCATCCGGCCGTCCTCGCCCGGATGGCCACCACGCTCCAGGAGGTCAGCAAGGGCCGGCTCATCCTGGGGATCGGGATCGGCGGGGCGCCCGAAGAGCATCGCGCCCTGGGCATCCCGTTCCCGGACGGACCCGAGCGGGTCGCCCGCCTCGAGGAGGCGGTGGCGGTGCTGCGCGCCCTGTGGACCGGCGGTCCGGTCACTCGCCCCGCGTCGTTCTACCCGCTCGAGGACGCCCAGGTCAGCGTCGGCCCGCATCCGCCGCCACCGATCATCGTCGGTGGCGAGACCCGCGCCGGGGCGCGCCTCGCCGGCCGGATCGGCGACGGCTGGACCGCGTTCGACGACAACTTCGAGGCGAACCTGCCCGCCTACCTGGAGGCGCTCGAGGCGAGCGGCCGTTCGCGTGGCGATCAGCGCCTCCTCTTAGGGTCGCAGCGGGCCGGCCCGCTCGCCGGCGACGCCAAGATCAGCGTCAGCCCGTGGGTCGCGGCGCCACGCGAGACTTGGGAACGCTGGAAGGCCGCCGGCGCCGACGGCGCCATCGTCACCGCCCGGACGACCGCCGACATCGACGCGCTCGTGGCCGCCACCGACCGCTGGTAGCGGCCACCGACCGGCAACCAGTGCCGGACCCCGGACCGACCCCCAACGCCGTCCGTGGCACCATGGGCCGGTGACCCCGCCCACGCCCCTTGCCTCGACCGAGCTCACCCAGGGCTGCGTCCGCTGCGGCGCCACGGTCCCGCTCGGGACGGCGATGTGCGAAGCCTGCAATCCCCTCGGGCTCAAGCAGCCGGCCCCGTCGCAGGCCCACGGGACCGTCTTCGTGGCGATCGTGGGGGCCGTTCTGGGCCTGGCCCTGCTGGGGCGCCTGGCGCTGTCCGGGATCGGTCCGTTCAAGGGCGAGATCGGCAACATCGTGGCAGTGCCGCCCGGTCTGGCCCTGACCGTCACCGTCACCAACCTGGGCAGCGCGGCCGGCTCGACGACCTGCCGGGTGTACGACCCGAGCACGCCCGGGATCGGTCCCGAGTCCGCATTCATCGTCAGCCCCCGGATCGACCCGGGCCAGACGGTCTCGTTCTCTAAGGAGGTCCGCGGTCTCGGCGGCACGGTCCGACCGCTCGCCGTCGAGTGCACCGGCCCGTGACCGATGGCCGCTACGGGCCTGAGCTGGCCCTGGCCACCGAGACCTACGCCTCGAGCCAGCGGTGGGGGCGCGATCGAAGCCGTTCGAGGCCGATCTCGTCGCAGAAGGCCAGCCATCGATCGCGCGGCGCCCCCCGCCAGCGGAGCTGATCGACCGACGTCTCGGCCAGCGGTGCATCCGTCCGCAGCCGGGCCAGGGTCCGGTACAGCAGGGCCTCGTCCATGTGGTCCCTGAGCGTCGCGGCAAGGACCACCGCACCGCGCACTGCCACATCCCATTCCGACGCTCGGGCCGGGATCGCCTCGAACGATCCGTACCGGAAGAGCACCGCGCCCGCCGACTTGGCGCCCCAGCCCGGCAGCCCCGGGTAGCCGTCGGCCGCGTCGCCGACGAGGGCAAGGAAGTCCGGGATCGACGCTGGCCGGACGCCCCACTTGGCGATCACCCCGGCCTCGTCGTAGGTCAGCCGGCGACGGCGGTCGAGCAGGACCACTCGTTCATCCCGCACGCACTGGGCCATGTCCTTGTCGGGGGAGCAGATGACGATGCGATCGACGGCCGGGTCGTCCACCCAGCGCTCGACGGCGGTGGCGACCGCGTCATCGGCCTCGTGAGCGACCATCGGCCAGAGCGGGATGCCGAGCGCCTCGATGGCCGCCTCGGCGATCGGGAACTGGGTCATCAGCACCGGGTCCACGCCGGCCCCGGTCTTGTAGCCGGCGTAGAGATCGTTCCGGAACGACTCGATGACCCGGTCCGTGGCCGCCGCGAGATGGGTCGCGCCCTCGTCGCGCAGGATCGACAGCAGGTTCTCGACCAGGCCCCAGGTCGCCGTCAGGTCACGCCCGTCGGAGGACAGCACGGCCGGTCGCGGCGCGTAGAACGCGCGGAAGAGCTCGTAGGTCGCGTCGACCAGGTGAAGCTGCACGGATCGGCCGGTGGCTCAGTCGGCCGGCTGCGTCCCGTGCCCGTTCGTGACGCCGCCGACCGGCGCGATCGGACGGGTCGGATCGGCGTCGGCCGCAGGGACGCGGGTGCCGCCGTTGGCTTCTGCCCCGGCGCTCGCGGCGAGATCGCTCTCGACCAGTGTCTTGAGCCGCTCGAGATCCGCCTGGAAGATCCGCTGGAAGATCGGGCTCTGGATCATCGCGCCGAGGGTCGGCAGGACCGGCGGAACGAGCGTTTCGGCCCAGTCGACCCGGGTCCGCCGACCGCCGTCGAGCGTGTCGAGCGTGATCAGCCCGCTGCCCTCGAAGCGGCCGTCATGGCGGATCGCGAACCGATGGGGCGGGCTGAACTCGACGACCTCGATCGGGTCGACCACCGTGATCCCCAGGATCCGCACGTCGGCCTCGGCACGTGTCCCGACGCCGACCGGATCCTGCGTGATCATCCGGACGGCCTTCATCTCGGTCATCCATTCGGGCTGGGTGGCGATGTCCGCGAGGCGACTCCAGACCGTGGTGATCGGGGCGTCGATCTCGACCCGGGTGCGGATCGGGACGCGAATCGGCCGGCCATCGTCATCGACGGTCGCGCCGCCCAGCCAGCGGTCGAGGACGACGGCGCCGGCCAGTCCGCCGACCGCGGCCACCACCACGCGCCTGATCATCGCGACACCTCGGTCTCGGCCAGGATGCCGACCCCGGCCGCTGCCAGCTCTGCCAGCGCTCGTTCACCATCGCCGGGTGCCAGGTCGACCGCCCGGATCGCGTCGCCGAGGACGGCCGTCGGATGACCCAGCCGCGTCGCGTCGAGGGCCGTCGCCTTGACGCAGTAGTCCGTCGCCAGGCCGCCGACCACGACCTGGTCTGCGCCGTGATCCCGCAGGAGGGTCTCGAGCTCGGTCGGGGACTCCGTGCCGGTCGTGGGATGGCGCATGGTGAACCCGGAGTACCCATCCTCGCCATTGGCGCCCTTGCGCACGATCGGGCCATCGACGACCAGGCCCGGATGCAGCTCGGCGCCCCACGAGCCGGCGACGCAGTGGACCGGCCAGATGCCACCGTCCTTGGCGAAGTGGGGCGTGGAGAGCGGGTGCCAGTCCTGGGTGTAGACGACCAGTGCGCCGGCCGCTCGGGCGAGGGCGATCTCGCGGTTGAGGATGGGCACGACCTCCGCGCCGCCGGCGACCCGCAACCCGCCGGCCGGGTCCGCGAAGTCGTTCTGGACGTCAACGACGATCAGCGCCGAGGTCGGGAAGTACCGCTGGTCGGGGTCCACCATCGGAGGCTACCGCACCTCGACCCCATCCGCCCGCGGATCGCGTGGAGGAGCGCCCGGGACCGCGGTCAGTCCCCGAAGAAGAACCGGGAGAACGGGAGCTTCCGGAACTCCGGGAAGGTCTGGGCCATCTGGAGCGAGCCGCGGTTGAGGAGGAGCACGGCCAGGCTGGCGATCGCGGCCAGCCCGATCTGGACGATCACCGGCGGCGAGACCACGGTGTTGATCGCGAACAGCCCGGCTGCCGCGACGGCGATGATCAGGTACACCCGCAGGTGTTGCCGCTCGAAGATGCTGATCCCGGTCCCGAGCCGCAGGCCGGCCTGCTTGAGCAAGTTGTGGATGACCAGGGTCAACGTCGTCCCGACCGCGGCGCCGAGCGCGCCATAGCGGGGGATGAGGTACAGGTTGAGGGCCACGTTGGTCGCTGCGGCCAGCAGGTTGATGATCACCACGTAGCGGATGACCCCGAAGATCCGCAATGTCAGGCCGTTGAAGCCGAGCGCGGTGTTGAAGTAGTAGCCGAACGACAGCAGCGCCAGGTAGGTCGCCGAGTCCTCGTAGCGCGGCCCGTAGAGCGCCAGGGTCAGCACGTGGGCCAGGGAGAACGTGAGGGCGAACAGCGGGAACGACATCACGGCCATCCAGATCGCCGTGCGCCAGTAGAGGTCCTTCACCCCCTCCATGTCCTTGCGGGCGTACAGCCGCGCGGCGATGGGGGTGAAGAGCAGGGTGAAGCTCGAGATGACCAGGGTGTTGAGACCGGCTGCCGGTTGGACGACCCGCCAGGCACCGACTGCCTCGAGCCCGCTGAAGTGCTCGAGGATGATCGCGTCCGACGTGTTGAGGAACACGTACACCAGGTCGGTGGTCAGCAGGGGGACGGTGAAGACCAGGATCTCGCGCGCCGGGATCTGCATCCTGGTCTGGCGGAACCGGTCGAGCAGCCCGCGCCGGCCGAGGACCTGCCACAGGATCACCGCGTACAGGACGATCCCGAACGCGCCGGCGGCGACGTAGCCGATCGCCAGGAACTCCACCCCGCTGTGGCCGAAGATCAGCAGGAGGACGACCAGCAGGCGCAGGCCGGGCCCCACGATGTACTTGCGCAGGAAGATCGAGCGCGGGCTGGCGAACACCGAAAGCAGGCCGGTCAGGGCGTCGTCGATGGCCTGGATCGGGGCAAGCAGGATCAGGATCAGCAGGAGCGGAGCCGCCTCCGCCAGGCCCATCGAGCCGGCGATCCAGCCCTGCAGCAGGTACACCCCGACCACCAGGACCGCTCCGAGGGCGATGATCGTGCCCAGGACCATCGCGATCGTGCCCATCAGCCGGCCGTAGTCCTCGTGCTCGTCGTAGATCGACATGAACCGCGAGGCGCCCCGGTCGAGGCCGAAGGTGATCAGGGTCTGGCCCAGGGCGGCGATCGACAGGGCGTAGGCGAAGGCGCCGTAGTCCTCTTTGGTCAGGTACCGGACGATCAGGATCTGGACCAGGAAGTTGACCGCCATCGAGAGCGTCCGCCCGACGAGCAGGAGGCTCGAGCCGCGGATCTGGCTGGTCGTCTCGCGGTGGGCTTTCGACGGACGGTCGGCGGTCGGTTCGGGGGTGGGTCCGATCGGGTCGGTCGCCGGCTCGTCTGGCCCGGGCGGCTCGCCCGGCGTCGCCTGTGGTCCCACGATGTGGATTCGGCTCCCGTTCGGACGGCGGCAGGACGTGGCCCGCCGCGCGTCGAGTGGCGAGGATACAGGCTCTGCGCGCCCTTCGGCGCTGGATCCGGCACGGGCCGAGACGGGCCGCGGGGTCGGGCCGACCCCCCGATCGCGGGACGTCTCGTCCGAATTCGGATTACAGTGCGTCCGGCCGCCGCACGCCCCAGCCGGCCGCCGCACGCCCCAGCCGACAGGCCTCGCACACGAGGGAGCCGCCCGCCCGTGTACTTCGACGAATTCAAGCACCAGCTGCCGGACATCGACGAGGCAGAGACCGCGGAGTGGCTCGAGTCGCTCGATCAGGTGGTCCGCGACGAGGGTGAGAATCGGGCCCGGTTCCTCATGTTCAAGCTGCTCAAGCGGGCTCGCCAGCTCCACGTCGGACTGCCGCCGCTGACCCAGACCCGTTACATCAACACGATCAGCCCCGAGCAGGAGCCGTTCTTCCCCGGTGACGAGGAGCTCGAGCTGCGGATCCGCCGGCTCGTCCGCTGGAACGCGGTCACGATGGTCCTGCGGGCCAACTCGAAGTACACAGGGATCGGTGGCCACCTGGCCACCTATGCCTCGGCAGCCACCCTCTACGAGGTCGGCTTCAACCACTTCTTCCGGGGCAAGGACAAGGACGACGAGGCCGGTGACCACGTCTTCTTCCAGGGTCACGCCGCCCCAGGCATCTACGCTCGGGCCTTCCTGGAGGGTCGACTCTCGGAGAGTCAGCTCGACCACTTCCGGCGCGAGGTCGTGCCGGGCGAGGGGCTCAGCTCGTACCCACATCCCCGGTTGATGCCCGACTTCTGGGAGTTCCCCACGGTGTCGATGGGGATCGGTCCGATCAGCGCTATCTACCAGGCCCGGTTCAACCGTTACCTCCACAACCGTGGCCTGAAGGACACCTCCACCTCACGGGTCTGGGCCTTCCTGGGCGACGGCGAGATGGACGAGCCCGAGTCGATCGCAGGCCTGTCGCTGGCGGCTCGGGAGGGCCTCGACAATCTCACCTTCGTGGTCAACTGCAACCTGCAGCGCCTGGACGGCCCCGTCCGGGGCAACGGCAAGATCATCCAGGAGCTCGAAGGGCTGTTCCGCGGCGCCGGCTGGAACGTGATCAAGGTGGTCTGGGCGCGCGAATGGGACGACCTGCTGGCCCGCGACGTCGACGGCGCGCTGGTCGAGCAGATGAACGACACCCTCGACGGCGAGTTCCAGAAGTACTCGGTGGCCGGCGGGGCCTACATCCGGGAGCATTTCTTCGGACCCGACCCGCGCCTGCGCCGCCTGGTCGAGCACCTCAGCGACGACGACCTGGCCAAGCTCCGTCGTGGTGGCCACGACTACCGCAAGGTCTACGCGGCCTACCGCGCGGCAACCGAGTATGTCGGCGCGCCGACGGTGATCCTGGCCCACACGATCAAGGGCTGGACGCTGGGACCCGGGGTCGAGGCCCGGAACATCACCCACCAGGCCAAGAAGCTGTCGGAGGCCGAGCTCAAGATCTTCCGTGACCGGCTCCAGCTGCCGATCCCCGATGCCGCCTTGAAGGACGCGCCCTACTACCACCCGGGCGAAGACTCGGAGGAGGTCCGCTACCTGCGCGAGCGCCGCGCCGCCCTGGGCGGCTCCCTGCCCAAACGCGTCGTCCGGGCGAAGCTGTTCAGTGGGGTCGCCCCGGCCGTCGATGCCGAGTTCGCCGCCGGCAGCAAGCAGCCGGTCAGCACGACGATGGTCTTCGGCCGGATCCTACGCAATCTCATCCGCGATCCCGAGCTCGGTCCGCGGATCGTCCCGATCGTTCCCGACGAGGCGCGCACGTTCGGTCTCGACCCGCTGTTCAAGGAGGTCGGGATCTATGCTGCCCTCGGCCAGCGCTACGAGCCGGTCGACTCGGAGCTGGTCCTGAGCTACCGCGAGGCGCGCGACGGCCAGGTCCTCGAGGAGGGCATCACCGAGGC